>NZ_JBPSDN010000006.1:106484-185945 GCF_052036135.1 Gordonia marina | reverse complement strand
TTTGCAGCAGCTCGCGCATCAGATCCGGTGACGCGTCGGCGAGGGCTTGGCCAAGCAGGCCTGCAGGGTCGACAATATGAGGTGCGGTCATCGTGATGACTCCGTTCGAGGATTCTTTAGACGGTTGACTCGAAGGATCACACGGTGGCCGCTCTACGTCCGTCCCGACACGAAGTCGGAGACGATCTCGGCCACCGAGTTACACCACCTTATGGGGCACTACTCCCGCTCGCTCGCTATCGGTCAAGCGTGGGCGATGGGCACTCGTTCGGCTGGCCTGGGCGAAGTGGCCGTGGCTCGCGGGGAGTCCGGTTGCGTCAACTGGCCGCCAGCCGCCAGCCGCCGGCTGAGCCGACGGGCCGATAGGCGAGTCGAAGTCAAGCCGCATGATCGGCTCGGGGTTCTGGCTGCGGTGGTCTCCGAACCACGCCTGATGCGGACGTTGGGCCGGCTCGTCCGGGCCTTCTGGCCGCCAGAAGGCCGAATCGGTGCTCGTGTGGAACACCGATTCGGCACTTTCGAGACCTATGCGCCGAGGCTGTCGACGCCGTGCCGGTGGAGAAGGATGCGGGCGGCTGCGGCGGGACTAGATTGGCCAGCATGCGGCGGTTCATCGTGGGCATGCTGGTGGCGGCGATACTGCTCGACGTCGTCTACTGGACGCTGTGGTTCACCGACCGGTCGGCGATCGCGAGCCTGGACACCCAGGCCTACTACCAGTTCGAGAACGCCTTCCCGCTGGCCGATGCATGGCTGGGTCTGACCTGCGTGATGGCGCTGGTGACGCTGCTGCGTGGTAGCGAGCGGGCGCTGTTCTGGCTGATCGCCGCCGGGTCGGCGGGCGCCTACCTCGGCAGCATGGACCTGCTTTACGACCTGGAGAACGGGATCTTCACCACCGGCGGGGGCGGCGCGTTCGAGCTCGTCATCGTCATACTGACGTGGGCGTTCTCCCTGACTGTTCTGAGCTGGTCGTGGCGGCACCGCGAGGAGTTGCTGGGCAGGCGGGAGACGGAGGCATGACGATGGACATCCGACGAGGCGTGGCCGCCGGCGTTCCCTACGCGGCGATCGGGTCGGGTCCACCGGTGCTGGTCAGCGCCGGGCTGTGGCCGACGACCGGCGTCGGCAGCGAGGCCATGGTCAGCGGCGCGATCGGCCCGCTGAAGACACTCGCGGGCGAGCGCACCCTGGTCGTCGTCAACCGGCGAGGCGGCATGCCCGCGGACCTCGGAATGCGCGGGATCGCCGCCGAGTACGCGGAACTGATCCGCGAGGAGTTCGGGGGCCGGGCGGACGTGCTCGGCACCTCCACCGGCGGCAGCATCGTCCAGCAGCTGGCCGTCGACCACCCCGATGCGGTGCGGCGGCTGGTCCTGATCAGCACCGCCTGCCGGCTCGGACCGGAGACCAAGCACTACCAGGCCCAGACCGGGCGTCTCCTTCGCCGGGGCCGCACCCGCGCGGCGATGGGCGTGGCGATCATGGAGTTCATGCCGCGCGGGCTCGGACCCCTCGGCCGGGCCACCGGGTGGATCACCGCGCGCCGGCTGGTTCCCGACGACGACGCCGCGGCCGACCTGGCGACGACGCTCGAAGCCGAGGACCGGTTCGACCTGGCCCGACTCGCGCCGCCGATCTCCGTGCCGACGCTGGTCGTCGGCGGCGGGAAGGACAAGTTCTACGACCGCGCCCTGTTCGAGGAGACCGCCGCACTCATCCCCGGCGCCCGCCTGCTGATCGTCGCGGGCAAGGGGCACATCGCGGTGACCAACTCGGCGGCGGCCCAGACGGCGATCGCGGACTTCCTGCGCGGCGAGTAGCGGCGCGGCACCCGATGCGCACGGCCCCGACCCGCGGTGCGCGGATCGGGGCCGGGATCACCGATTGATCAGTCGACGACGCGGACGGCGCCCTTGTCGGCGGAGCTGGCGAGCTTCGCGTAGGCGCGCAGCGCCTTCGAGACGGTGCGCTGCCGGTCCTTGGGCTGCCAGGGGTGCTCGGAGGCCTCCATCTTGGCGCGGCGGTCGGCGAGCGTCTCATCGTCGACCAGCACCTTCAGAGTGCGACTGTGGACGTCGATCAGGATCTCGTCGCCGTCCTCCACCAGGCCGATGATGCCGCCGGCGGCCGCCTCGGGGGAGGCGTGGCCGATCACCAGGCCCGACGAGCCGCCGGAGAACCGGCCGTCGGTCACCAGACCGCAGAACTTGCCCATCCCGGTGCCCTTCATGAAGGCCGTCGGGTGCAGCATCTCCTGCATGCCGGGCCCGCCCGCCGGACCCTCGTAGCGGATCACCAGCACCTCGCCCTTCTGCAGTTCCTTCGAGAGGATCGCGTGCACCGCGTCCTCCTGGCTCTCGACCACGCGGGCCGGGCCCTGGAAGTGCCACAGCGATTCGTCGACGCCCGCGGTCTTCAGGATCGCGCCGTCCTCGGCGAGGTTGCCGTGCAGCACGCACAGGCCGCCCTCGACGGTGTACGCGTGCTCCTTGTCGCGGATGCAGCCTCCGGCGGCGTCGGTGTCGAGCGATTCCCAGCGGTTCGACGTGGAGAACGGCTCGGTGGTGCGCACCCCGCCCGGCGCGGCGTGGAACAGCTCGAGCGCCTCGTCGGTGGCGGTGCCGCTGCGGATGTCCCAGTCGGCGAGGTAGGCGTCGAGGGACGGGGCGTGCACCGGGTGCACGTTCTTGTTCAGCAGGCCCGCGCGATTCAGCTCACCGAGGATCGCCGGGATGCCGCCGGCCCGGTGGACGTGCTCCATGTAGTAGTTCGGCGAGTTCGGGGCGACCTTCGCCAGACACGGCACCTTCCGGGAGATCGCGTCGATGGCGTGCAGGTCGAAGTCGACCTCGCCCTCCTGCGCCGCGGCCAGGATGTGCAGCACCGTGTTGGTGGAGCCGCCCATCGCGACGTCGAGCGCCATCGCGTTCTCGAAGGCCTCGCGGGTGGCGACGCTGCGCGGCAGCACCGACTCGTCGTCGTTCTTGTAGTACCGGGTGGCCAGGTCGACGATCAGCTTGCCGGCCCGGCTGAACAGGTCGCGCCGCGCGGTCTGGGTGGCCAGCGTCGACCCGTTGCCGGGCAGCGACAGACCGAGCGCCTCGGTGAGGCAGTTCATCGAGTTGGCGGTGAACATGCCCGAGCACGACCCGCAGGTCGGGCATGCCGAGCGTTCGACCTCGAGGAGCTCGGCGTCGTTCACGTTGCTGTCGGCGGAGGCCGAGATCGCGTCGATCAGGTCGGTGCCGGGGCGCACGACGCCGTTGATCACGACCGAGGTACCGGCCTCCATCGGGCCGCCGGAGACGAACACGGTCGGGATGTTCAGCCGCATGGCGGCGTTGAGCATGCCGGGGGTGATCTTGTCGCAGTTCGAGATGCAGACCAGGGCGTCGGCGGTATGCGCGTTCACCATGTACTCGACCGAATCGGCGATGATCTCCCGGCTCGGCAGCGAGTACAGCATGCCGCCGTGACCCATCGCGATGCCGTCGTCGACGGCGATGGTGTGGAACTCCTTGGCCACGCCGCCCGCGGCCACGATGGCCTCGGCGACGATCTCGCCGACGTTCTTCAGGTGCACGTGACCCGGCACGAACTGGGTGTACGAGTTGGCGATCGCGACGATCGGCTTGCCGAAATCGTCGTCGGTCATTCCGGTGGCGCGCCACAGGGCGCGGGCGCCGGCGGCCTCCCGGCCGACGGTGGTGGTGCGGGACCGCAAGGCTGGCATTGGTGTCCTCAGAGGTTCGGTGGTGAGGTCTCCGGTCGGGCTGGACCGAGAAATCCGGTACCGGTCCAGTTTACGCGCCCACCGCGACGATGATTTCGCGTCCCGGCTGGGTGGTGCTGCTCAGAAGGGAGACACAGGTCCGGGCTCGACGGGCCGGGCAAGGATTTCGATGACGTCGTGGCCGTGGCGCGCGACAGTGGGATCCAGCGCGCGCCACGCTATGTGGCGGCTGTCGGAGAGCGCGCCGGCGAGCGCCGCGATCCGTCGGCCGTCGCTGCCGCGCATGCGTGACCGCTCTCGACGAGGGTTTCGTATCGCCGCGGCGAGGACCGCTGCGTCGGTCAGATGGCGGTCACCGTCGCGATGATCGGCGATATACGCGGCCCCTTTGAGGACGAGTGCCGCGAGCGAGTCCGGGACGCTGATCGTCTGGGCTCTCCCGTCGACGTCCACGACGCAATTCACCGTGCGGCGCAGAGCCGCGGTGCCTCCGGGTACGGCGAATACCGGGAATCCGCGGACCGGTGGCGGCAGCACCCGTGGAGCGGCATGGTCGGCGACCATCACGTCGATCTGGTCACGGGCTCCGGTCGACGGGTCGGCGCGCGCGAACCGATGAACCGAGTCTCCGAGCGAGGGAAGCTGGAGGGCGAAACCGATGGACTCGACCGCGAAGCGAGTGCGGCTGAACGTCGTCGCCCCCGTCTCGATGTGCAGCAGCATGTCGACGTCGTTGGTCGGTCTGATCAACGGCAGACCGGCATGCGCGGCATGGACCTGCACCATCAGCCCGCCGATCATCGTCCAGTCGGTGTGGGGAGAGACCGACAGCACTTCGGACACGAGCCGCCATGTCTGATCCCAACCGCCGGCCGGGGTGGGGACAGTCCAGGTCTCGCGATCAGCGGTCATCGCCGGTCTCGAAATCGGCCAGTAGTCGTGCCAGCCAGTCGAGTCCGGAACGACGCACCCGGGGATCGAGGCTCTCCGCGAGATCGACCGCGATCGCGGCATCGCGGAGTCGGCCATCGGCGAACGGCTCGCCGAAGACGACGGCCCGGAGGGTGACGGCACCCGACTCGTCTGGAATGAGGCCGAATTCGGCGACATAGCGGGGCAGGCGGTCCGCGGTCAGATAGCCGTCGACCGTTCCGTCGGAGACGGCCGACAGACCGAGACGGTACAGCCGATCGGCGTCGACGGACGTTCCGGTCGGTACGACGGCCGCACGCAGGTCGTCGGCGATCTCACCGACGGCGCGGAAGCGATGCGCCCGTGCTCGGTCGGCGACCAATCGCACGACATCGTCGGCGGAGGACTTGCGCAGGACGGTGCGGACCCGGGAGCGACGGTCCGCCGCCAGCCACGGTGCACGTCCACCGGACAGCAGGTCGAGCGCCCCCCACGCGGCGGGCGCGGTGAAGACCCGGCCGTGAGCACGAGGGGTCTGGGCGAATCGCTGCACCGCCACCGCGTCGAGGAGCAGATTGCGGCCGACCCTGTGAACGGGACCGAGCCGGTCGGCGTGCGCGAGTTGCGCGACACGCCGCCGCCCGACGCCGAGTGCCGCGGCGGCCTCATCAAGGGTCATCCGGGTCATGATTCATATCTTCTCTTATCGGAACATATGAAGCAATATCACCTGGTGAGGTGTCGCTGTTGTCCCCGTCTCGCCTCGAGCTGGCATAGGCAAGGCACTCGATCACAGCCGCGGCGGTCGCCGCCGACGCGGCTGTGCATCGGCGTCACGCGGCGCGGTCAGATGCCCAGCACGGCCTTGGCGATCATGAAGTAGATGATCAGGCCGGTGGCGTCGCAGAAGGTGGAGATGAACGGGGTGGAGAAGACGGCGGGGTCGACGCGGATGGTCTTCGCGACCAGCGGCATCAGGCCGCCGACGGTGGCGGCCATGGTGCACACCGACACGATGGTCAGGCCGATCACGGCGCCGATCTCGAACTCGTAGGCCAGCCAGGCGACCCCGAAGCCCACGACACCCAGCGCGGCGCCCATCGTCAGGCCGACCCGGATCTCCTTGCCGGCCACCCGGAACGCATCCCGCGGGGCCACCTCGCCGACGGCCAGCGCGCGGGTCACCGTGGTCGCGGCCTGCGATCCGGTGTTGCCGCCGATCCCGGTGAGCAGCGGGATGAACAGGGCCAGGGCCACCTTCTGCTCCAGTGTGCCCTCGAAGATCTCCAGCACGTTGACGGTCAGGATCGCCGAGACGGCCAGCACGAACAGCCACACCACTCGCGAGCGGGTGATCGCGAAGATCGACGCGTACAGGTACGACTCGCGCAGCGGCTCGCGTGCACCGGCGCGTGCCTCGTCGACGTCGCGGGCGGAGTCGACGATCTCGATCGCGTCGTCGAGGGTGAGGATGCCGACCAGCCGCTTCTCGGCGTCGACGACCGGCATGGCGGAGATCCCGCGGTCCACGCAGCGCTCGGCGGTGGGCTCGGCCTCGTCGTCGGCGTGCGCGTAGATCGGCGGCTTCGCGATCGGCCCGACGGGCGCGCCGGGGTCGGCGAGCAGCAGGTCGCGCAGGCTCACGACACCCAGCAGCCGCCGGGACCGGTCGACGACGGGCACGATGTAGATCGACTGCACCTCGTGGCCGCGCGCCCGGACCCGGTCGAGCACGGTCGCGGCGGTATCGTCGGCGAACGCGTGGATGAACTCCGGGCTCATCCGGCGGCCGACGCTGCCGCGCGGGAAGCCGAGGACCACCGCGGTCAGTTCACGCTCCTCTGGGGAGAGGTCGCGGATCAGCTGCTTGGCGACCGAGGCCGGCAGCTCGTCGAGGAGCGCGGCGCGGTCCTCGGGTTCGAGGATGTCGAAGGCCGCGGCCACCTCGGTCGTCCCGAGCTCGTGGATCAGCACGGCCTGGGTGTCGGCGTCGAGGTCGTCGAACACGGCGAGGGCCTGCTCCTTCGCCAGCAGCCGGAAGCCGATGGAGCGGCGGCGCGGGGCGAGTTGTTCGAGGAGCGCCGCGGCCTCCTGCGGAGCCAGCGGGAGAAGGATCGACGACGCGGCGGTGAGATCGCGTTCCCGGAGGGCGTCGTCGAGCGAGCGGAGCGTCGTGGCGGCGGACATGCCGTCGATTGTCGCGTACGCCGGTGGAAGGAACCGTGGCCGCGGGGTGAACGTCCCGGGGCCGACCGGTTACGCGGCGACGGCCAAGACTCCGATGTAGGCGATCACGCAGAGAAGCCACAGCAGGGGAGCGAGCAGAATCAGCGCGCCCGCGACGATCGCGAACCCCGAGAGCGGTGTGGTGGCGCGGTGGCGACGGCGACCGGCCCGATCGGGCTTGAGTCCCTGGATGCCGAGGAACAGGCCCGGGATCACCAGCAGGACCAAGGTGCCGCCGAGCGCGCCGAGCAAGGTCGACGCGATCCCGGTGATCGTGACCACCGCCGCCGCGGCGGACCAGGGATTCAGCGGGGCGGTCCCCGGCGACTCGGCATCGCCCGGAGTGCCCGGCGCGGGCGGCGCCGGGTGGGGAGCGGCGGTCATCGCTGCGGGGTCAGTCCTGCGCGGCGAGCCGGGCCTCGCGCTCGGCGGCGAACGGATCGGGAAGCGCACCGCCGGAGATCTTCGACAGGACCGGGAGATCGTCGAAGGTGACGGCGGGCAGTCGTACAGCGGAGCCGTCCGGCCGGACAGCACGGGCCGCGCCCCACTTGGGGAAACGCAGGCCGTCGATCTCCGACCATTCCAGGCGGCTCGTGCCGACGGTGTGCACCGCGGTCAGGCCGTCGCGATCGGCCACGGTCTTGATCCGGTGGATCCACCAGATCTGCAGCACCGGCAGCGCCAGCATCCAGCCGAAGCCGGCGACCGACACGCCCATCATCATGATGGCGAGCAGAATGGTCACCAGGATCGTCAGGTACGCGAGCCGGGAGATCGCGAAGGTCGCGGTGTCGGCGGCCGTCGTGGCACGGGCGGAAGCGGGATCAGGCACGACTCCATTGTGTCACTTGACGAAGTTCCCCCGTCGTCCCGCTCGCCCGGCGACGGCCTCCCTCTCCCCGGTGACGACCTCCCGCCGTGTCCCTCGCCGGGGATTTGACGCGGCGCGGACCGCTGCCTTACCTTGTGACCGTGATGAATACGAACCTTCTCGTAGTAATCGGTCGGCGCGTCTACGCCTGATCGGTCACTTCGCAGACCTTTCGAACTTCATCGACGCGCCCCTCGCACAGCCTGTAGCTGTCGGGGGTTTTTTCTTGTCAGGACCAAGAGGATGAGGACTCCAGCAGTGAGCACTCCAACAGCCCGCGGGTCGGCGCGGCCGCAGTCGCCGTCGACCGAATCCCTGCGCTCCGGCCGCACCGTGGCCCCCGAGCGCGTGACCGGCGCCCAGTCCGTCGTTCGGACTCTCGAAGAGCTCGGTGTCGACACCGTGTTCGGCATTCCCGGCGGTGCTGTACTCCCCGTCTACGACCCGCTCCTCGACTCGCAGAAGGTGCGTCACGTCCTCGTCCGCCACGAGCAGGGCGCCGGACACGCCGCGACCGGCTACGCGCAGGTCGCCGGTCGGGCCGGCGTCATGATGGCCACCTCCGGCCCGGGCGCCACCAACCTGGTGACCCCGCTGGCCGACGCCCAGATGGACTCGGTCCCGGTGGTCGCCATCACCGGCCAGGTCGGCCGCGCGCTGATCGGCACCGACGCCTTCCAGGAAGCCGACATCTCCGGCATCACGATGCCGATCACCAAGCACAACTTTTTGGTGAGCGTCGCCGCGGACATCCCGCGCGTCATCGCCGAGGCCTTCTACATCGCCGAGAGCGGCCGCCCCGGCGCCGTCCTCGTCGACATCCCGAAGGACATCCTGCAGGCCCAGACCACCTTCTCCTGGCCGCCGCAGATCGACCTGCCCGGCTACCGTCCGGTCACCAAGCCGCACGGCAAGCAGGTCCGCGAGGCCGCGCGCCTGATCTCCCAGGCCCGCCAGCCGGTCCTGTACGTCGGCGGCGGCGTGATCAAGGCCGACGCCGCGCCGGAACTGCTCGAACTCGCCGAGCTGACCGGGATCCCGGTGGTCACCACGCTGATGGCGCGCGGCGCCTTCCCGGACAGCCACGACCTGCACATGGGCATGCCCGGCATGCACGGCAGCGTCGGCGCCGTCGCCGCCCTGCAGCGCAGCGACCTGCTGATCACGCTCGGTGCCCGGTTCGACGACCGCGTCACCGGCCGCCTCGACTCGTTCGCACCGGACGCCAAGGTGATCCACGCCGACATCGACCCCGCCGAGATCGGCAAGAACCGGCCGGTCGACGTCCCGATCGTCGGTGACGTCCGCAACGTCATCGTCGACCTCATCGAGGAGCTGCGGAACGACGGCGCGGCCGGTGGCACCCGTGCCGACCTCACCGCCTGGTGGACGTACCTGGACGACATCCGCAAGACCTACCCGCTCAGCTACGACGGCCAGTCCGACGGCTCCATGTCGCCGGAGTTCGTCATCGAGCAGCTCGGCAAGGCCGCCGGCCCGGACGCGGTGTACGTCGCCGGCGTCGGTCAGCACCAGATGTGGGCCGCGCAGTTCGTCAAGTACGAGAAGCCGCGCACCTGGCTCAACTCCGGGGGACTGGGCACCATGGGCTACTCCGTCCCCGCCGCGATGGGGGCCAAGGCCGCCGCGCCGGAGAAGGAGGTGTGGGCCATCGACGGTGACGGCTGCTTCCAGATGACCAATCAGGAGCTGGCCACCTGCGCGATCGAGGGCATCCCGATCAAGGTCGCGCTGATCAACAACGGCAACCTCGGCATGGTCCGCCAGTGGCAGACCCTGTTCTACGACGAGCGCTACTCCAACACCGATCTGGCGACGCACTCCCGGATGATCCCGGACTTCGTCAAGCTCGGCGAGGCCCTCGGCTGCGTCGCGATGCGCGTCGACCGCGAGGAGGACGTCGCCGAGGCGATCGCCAAGGCGCGCGAGATCAACGACCGTCCCGTCCTGATCGACTTCATCGTCGGCAAGGACGCCCAGGTGTGGCCGATGGTCGCCGCCGGCTGCGGCAACGACGAGATCATGGCGGCCCGGGACATCCGGCCGCTGTTCGACGAGGACGAGTCGGCCGGGGACACCCCGGCGGACATCCACGACACCATCGCCCGTCCGCGCGACGAGGCATCCGAAGGGAGCGACTCGTAATGAGCACCCATACGCTGAGCGTCCTGGTCGAGGACAGGCCGGGCGTGCTGGCCCGGGTGGCGAGCCTGTTCTCGCGCCGCGGCTTCAACATCACCTCGCTCGCGGTCGGCCCGACCGAGATCAAGGGCATGTCGCGCATGACGATCATGGTCTCGGTCGACGACTTCCCGCTCGAACAGGTCACCAAGCAGCTCAACAAGCTGGTGAACGTCATCAAGATCGTCGAACAGGACCCGGACTTCTCGGTCTCCCGCGAACTCCTCCTGGTCAAGGTGCGGTCGGACGCGACCAACCGCGCGGAGATCCTCGACGTGGTGACGCTGTTCCGCGCGAAGGTGATCGACGTGGCGCCGGAGTCGGTGACCGTGGAGGCCACCGGCACCTCCGACAAGCTCGAAGCGCTGCTGCGCATGCTCGACCCGTACGGCATCCGGGAGATCGCCCAGTCGGGCGGCGTCACCCTCGGACGGGGACCCAAGAGCATGTCCGTCAACCGCTGAGTCCAGAATCAATAGCAAGCACACATCAACGCTCCCCCGTGCGGTGGAGCACATCCGAAGGGAATTCACTGTGGCAGTGGAGAAGTTCTACGACGACGACGCCGACCTGTCGATCATCCAGGGCAAGAAGGTCGCCGTGATCGGTTACGGCAGCCAGGGCCACGCGCACTCGCTGTCGCTGCGCGACTCGGGCGTCGACGTCGCGATCGGCCTGCGCGAGGGCTCGCCGTCGCGCGCCAAGGCCGAGGAGCAGGGTCTCAAGGTCATGACCGCGGCCAAGGCCGCCGAGTGGGCCGACGTCATCATGCTGCTGGCCCCGGACACCAGCCAGGCCAAGATCTTCACCGAGGACATCGAGCCCAACCTGAACGACGGCGACGCGCTGTTCTTCGGGCACGGCCTGAACATCCACTTCGGTCTGATCAAGCCGCCGGCCAACGTGACCGTCGCGATGGTCGCGCCGAAGGGCCCGGGTCACCTGGTCCGCCGTCAGTTCGTCGACGGCAAGGGTGTCCCGGCGCTGATCGCCGTGCACCAGGACCCGACCGGTGAGGGCCAGGCGCTCGCGCTCAGCTACGCCAAGGGCATCGGCGGCACCCGCGCCGGCGTCCTGAAGACCGACTTCAAGGAAGAGACCGAGACCGACCTGTTCGGTGAGCAGGCCGTGCTCTGCGGTGGTACCGAAGAGCTGGTCAAGACCGGTTTTGAGGTGCTGGTCGAGGCCGGCTACGAGCCGGAGATGGCCTACTTCGAGTGCCTGCACGAGCTGAAGCTGATCGTCGACCTCATGTACGAGGGCGGCATCGCCCGGATGAACTACTCGGTGTCCGATACCGCCGAGTTCGGCGGCTACCTGTCGGGCCCGCGCGTGATCGACGCCGGCACCAAGGAGCGCATGAAGGAGATCCTGGCCGAGATCCAGGACGGCACCTTCGTCAAGCACCTGGTCGCCAACGTCGAGGGCGGCAACAAGGAGCTCGAGGCGCTGCGCAAGCAGAACGCCGAGCACCCGATCGAGGTCACCGGCAAGCAGCTTCGCGACCTGATGAGCTGGGTCGATCGCCCGATCACCGAGACCGCCTGATCATCTGCTGATCGAGCGGCACCCGCCGATCGAGCGGCACCCCCGCCGATCGAGCGGAGTCGAGATCCCCGGCCCCCGGGTCCACGACATGTGGACCCGGGGGCCGTTCGCATCAGCGCTCGATCACCTCGAGGCCGGGGATCGCGGCGGCCCGCCCGCTGAGCCCGGCCCGCCCGTTGAGCCCGGCCCGCCCGTTGAGCCCGGCGAGGCGCCAGCCGAGCCGGTGTCGAAACGCCGCTCTCGAGTCGGGAGGTGATGCCCGTAGCTCGAAGCAGGTCGGGGAGCTGATGACGAGATCATCGAAGCCGGTCAACTCGGGCAGTGGCCGAGCCGCCGCTGTAGTCACGATGTTGGTGTCGAACAGGCCGATCACCCGGGAGCCCACGGATCTCGCGAGGTGGACTCTGCGCGCGCCGTGTCTACCTCGGAGACCCAGGAGTCATCGCTGAGCGGGGCGTCCGCGTACACGGCCTTGGCCTGCTCGGCGGTGACTCGTGCCCGTGGCTCGCCGATAGGGACGAGTTTGCCGACTATTCGCCGATTTCGCGTGATGAGCACTTCCTCGCCGTGCTCGACGGCGTCGAAGGCGGCGGTCGGATTCTGGCGCAGCTGCGCGACACTGATCTGGATCGTCATAGAAGTACCTCACGAATCAAGGATGTAGATATTCTAGCTCTTCGTCACAGGGTGGTCGGCAACGGTGTCTGATGCCGGTGGGAGCCCAGGCATGTGACAACGACCGTTACCATGGCAGTCCGGCCTCCGTGATCTGCGGCGGCACATCCGAGTCAAGGAGTTTCCAGTGGGCGAAGTCAGCCATTCCGCCGTCGTCAAGGCGCCGCGCGAGACCGTGTTCGCGTACGTGAACGACTACCAGAATGTGCCCGACTACTTCTTCGGCATCAGCAAGTTCCGGCCGGTCACCGACCAGACCGAAGGACTCGGCGCGGTCTTCGACACCGCGATCAAGATCGGTCCGAAGGAGCTGAAGTCGCAGACCAAGTGCACCGAGTGGGTGGAGAACGAGCTGATCAGCCTCGAATCGGTCTCCGGACTCAGCTCGGCGACCCGATGGAGCTTCAGCGACGGCGACGAGGAGGGGACCACCAAGCTCGACGTGGTGTTCCGGTACTCGCTGCCCGGCGGCCTGGCGGGCAAGATCCTCAGCCCGCTGATGGGACCGTTCGCCGACCAGGCGGTGAAGCACACCGAGAAGGTGGTGCGCGAGAAGACCGAGGGCTGATCCCCGAGTCAAAAGTCTCGACGGCCCCGCCGCCTCCGCGGCGGTCGTCCACACCCCGGGCCTCGGGCCCGTCACCTGCATGATTCGCCGTATCCCGGTGCCGACGCCGAGCACCGGGGTACGGCGAACGTCGTCTCCGGGGCGTCGGCGCTCGGCGGCGGTGCGGGGAGATTCCGCAAAGGTCTTGTGACAGTGCAATGGCATTGTTAGATTGGGCATGCGCTCGAAGAAAGAGCCAGTTCACAACATATGCAATGTCACATGACAGGCATCAAGCCCCGCCGAATTTCAGGAGGCCACCTATGACCCAGCAGCCCTGGCGCGGAATCCACGTCGCCACCGCCCTGCCCTTCAACGACGACCTCTCGATCGACTGGGATGCCTGGGCCGACGAGGTCACCTGGCTCGCCGCGAACGGCATGGACGGCGTCACCCCCAACGGCTCGCTGGGCGAGTACCAGACCCTGACCCCGGAAGAGCGCTACAAGGTCGTCAGCATCGCCACCGAGGTGGCCCCCGAGGGCTTCCGCGTGATGGCCGGCTGCGGCGCCTACGGCGCCCTCGAGTCCGTCCGCGCCGCCGAGCAGGCTGCCGAGGCCGGCGCGCAGTCGATCATGCTGCTGCCGCCGAACACCTACCGTGCCGAGCGCGAGGCCGTCGTCGACCACTACCGTCGCGTCGCCGAGGTCGGGCTGCCGATCGTCGCCTACAACAACCCGCTCGACACCAAGATCGACATGAAGCCCGACCTGCTCGCCGAGCTGCACGGCCTCGGCTACATCAAGGGAGTCAAGGAGTTCACCGGCGACGTCCGCCGCGTCTACGAGATCAAGGAACTGGCCCCGGAGCTGGACGTCCTGATCGGCACCGACGACGTGCTCCTCGAGGTCGGCCTGGCCGGCGCGGTGGGCTGGGTCTCCGGCTACACCAACGCCTTCCCGAACGCCTGCAAGAAGCTGTACGACCTCGCCACCTCCGGGAACCCGACCGACGCCGTCGAGGCGCTCGGCCTGTACCGCGACCTGCACCCGCTGCTGCGCTGGGACTCCAAGACCGAGTTCGTCCAGGCCATCAAGCTGTCGATGGACATGGTCGGCCGCAAGGGCGGCATCTGCCGCCCGCCGCGTACCCCGCTGTCGCCGGAGATCACCGCGCAGGTCACCAAGGCGACCGAGAACGCCCTCGCGGCCGGGTACAACTGAGGCAATGGGCACCCTGGACTTCCTGAACGCCGAGCGACTCACCGAGCTCGCGTCCGAGGCCGACGCGGTCGACTTCCTCTACGACGCACTCGCGTCGGGACGCGTCGACCCCGAACTGGACGACCCCCGGTTGTTCTCGCCCGCGCCGGGTGGCGAGTTCCTGCTCATGCCGGGCCGCGACCCGGAGTACTCGGGCGTCAAGCTGCTCACCGTCGCGCCGGACAATCCGGCACGCGGCAAGCCGAAGATCCAGGGTGTCTACGCCCTCTTCAGCAGCGACGACCTCGCTCCGCTGATCCTGCTCGACGGCCCGGAGCTCACGCTGCTCCGGACGCCCGCGGTCACCGTCCTGGCCGTCCGTGGACTGCTGGACGCCGGCCCGGGCGAGGGCTTCGGCGAGTACGACCGGCCGCTGCGGGTGGTCGTGTACGGCACCGGACCGCAGGCGCTGCGCCACCTGCATGTGATGCGGACGGTGCTCGGCCCGATCGACGCCGCGGTGATCGGGCGTCGCCCCGACCGGGTCGACGAGCTCGTCGCGCAGGCCACCGGTGACGGCCTGCGTGTCCGCGCGGGCACGCCCGACGACGTGCGCACCGCCGAGGTGGTGCTCACCGCCACCAGTTCGACCGAGCCGGTTCTCGACGATGCCCTCGTCGGCCCCGACACGGTGATCGCGGCGATGGGCGTGCACGGCCCGGACAACGCCGAACTGCCGCCCGAGCTGGTGCTGCGCGCCGACGTCGTCGTCGAGGCACGCGGGGCCGCCATGCGCGAGTCCGGCAATCTGCTGCGGGCGCGTTCGGTCCAAGACTGGGCTGGGCAACCGCTCGCCAACCTCGCCGACCTGGTGACCGGGAACTTCCGGCGCCGCCCGGGCGCCCCCGCCGTGTTCTCCGGCGTCGGCATGTCGTGGGAAGACCTGGTCGTCGCCTCCGCGATCTATCAGCGCCATCACGCCGGCCGCGCCGGTCGAGACGTCCCGCCCGCTGATCCATCCTGACCCCCTTTCGAGTAGGAGACCCAAGCTCATGAGCACCACCTCCACGCAGATCGACGACCTGGTCGCCGCCGCCGTCGCGGCCGGGGACGAATGGGCCGGTTACGACCCGGCCGGCCGCGCCCGCGTCCTGCACGGCGTGGCGGATGCGCTCGATGCGGCCGGCGACACGCTCGTCCCGATCGCCCAGCGCGAGACCAACCTCCCCGAGGGCCGCCTGCGCGGCGAGCTCAAGCGCACCACCTTCCAGCTGCGCCTGCTGGCCGATGTCGCCGCGGCGGGGGAGCACCTCGACGTCCGCGTCGACCACGCCGACGCCGACTGGCCGATGGGGGCCCCGCGCCCGGACCTGCGCCGCACCTGCGTGCCGCTCGGACCGGTCGTGGTCTGGGGCGCGTCGAACTTCCCGTTCGCGTTCAGCGTCGCCGGCGGCGACACCGCCTCGGCCCTGGCTGCCGGCTGCCCGGTGATCTACAAGGCCCACCGCGGCCACCCGGATCTGTCCGATGCGACCGCCGCGATCGTGGTCGACGCCCTCGCCGCCGCGGGTGCGCCCGCGGGTCTGTTCAGCGTGATCCACACCCAGGACGAGGGCCGCGCCGCCCTGACCCACCCGGCCGTCAAGGCCGGCGCCTTCACCGGCGGCATCCCCGGTGGCCGTGCGCTGTTCGACCTCGCGCAGTCGCGCCCCGAGCCGATCCCGTTCTACGGCGAACTCGGCAGCGTCAACCCGGTCTTCGTCACCGCGGCCGCCGCGGCGGCGCGCGGCCAGGAGATCGTCGACGGCTTCGTCGCCTCCTTCACCATGGGCCAGGGCCAGTTCTGCACCAAGCCCGGCCTGTTCCTGGTGCCTGCCGGTTCCGGTCTGGCCGCCAAGCTCGGCGCGGCCGTTCTTCCCGAGGGGCACCGCCTGCTCAACCCGGGTATCGCCGCCGGTCACCACGAGTCCCGCGAGGAACTCGCCGCCCGCGACGACGTCTCCGTGCTCGCCGGTGGCGGCGGCGAGGTCGACCCGCCGTCGGCCACCCTGCTGGCCACGGCCGCCGCCGACCTGCTCGCGCACTTCGAGGAGATCTTCGTCGAGTGCTTCGGGCCCACCGCCGTCGTCGTCGAGTACGACGACGAGGCCCAGCTGCTCGACGTGGCCCGCGCGCTCGACGGTCAGCTCACCGCCACCCTCGCCGCGCAGGACGACGACGCGATCGTCGGCCCGCTCGCGAACATCCTGGCCCGCAAGGCCGGCCGCCTGCTCTGGAACCAGTGGCCCACCGGCGTCTCGGTGACCTACGCGCAGCAGCACGGCGGGCCGTACCCGGCCAGCACCGCATCGGGCACCACCTCGGTCGGCACGGCCGCCCTCACCCGCTTCGTCCGGCCGGTCGCCTGGCAGGGCTTCCCGCAGCAGTTGCTGCCCGGGGAACTGCGCGACGATCAGACCGTGCCGGCTCCGCGCCGCATCGACGGCGTGCTCCAGGCGGGTCCGGGGCAGTGAGGACGTCGCACGTCTACCACGCGGTGGACTCGCACACCGAGGGCATGCCGACCCGCGTCATCACCGGCGGGGTCGGCGTGTTCCCCGGCGCGACGATGGCCGAGCGCCGCACGTGGTTCATGGAGAACAACGACGACCTGCGCCTGCTCCTGATGCGCGAGCCGCGCGGCCACTCGGCGATGAGCGGCACCATCCTGCAGCCGCCGACCCGGCCGGACGCCGACTACGGCGTCCTCTACATCGAGGTCTCCGGACTGCTGCCGATGTGTGGTCACGGCACCATCGGCACCGCGACGGTACTGGTGGAGACCGGGATGGTCGAGGTGACCGAGCCGGTCACCACCATCCGTCTCGACACCCCGGCCGGGCTGGTGGTGTGCGAGGTGGCGGTGACCGACGGCCGCGCCGAATCGGTGACGATCCGCAACGTGCCGTCGTTCGCATACGGGCTCGACCGCACGGTCGACGTTCCGGGTTACGGCGAGGTCGGCTACGACATGGCCTTCGGCGGCAACTTCTACGCGATCGTCGACCTCGACTCGCTCGGCCTGCCCTTCGAGCGCGCCGCCAAGCAGCGGCTCCTCGACGCCGGTCTGGCGATCATGGACGCGATCAACGAACAGGACCGGCCGGTGCATCCGGAGCGGCCGGACATCGCCGGCTGCCACCACGTCTACTTGAAGGCACCGGGCAGCGACGCGAAGCACTCGCGGCACGCGATGGCGATCTATCCCGGCTGGTTCGACCGTTCACCCTGCGGCACCGGGACCAGCGGCCGGATGGCGCAGCTGCACGCCCGCGGCGAACTTCCGCTGCACACCGACTTCCTGAACGAGTCGTACATCGGCAGCCGGTTCACCGGGCGGCTTGTCGACACCACCACCGTCGGCGACTTCGAGGCGGTGATTCCGACCATCACCGGCCGCGCCTGGATCACCGGCACCGCGCAGTACATGCTCGACCCGACCGACCCCTTCCCGACGGGATTCGAGCTGTGAGCGCCGCCCGCGCCGCCGCCGATGTCGTGGTGATCGGGGCGGGTGCGGTCGGCGCGGCCGTCGCCTGGTACGCGACGCGTGCCGGGCTGTCGGTGACCGTCGTGGAGCGCGGGGCCATCGTCTCCGGCTCGTCGAGCGCCTGCGAGGGCAACCTGCTGGTCTCCGACAAGGAGGCCGGTCCGGAGCTCGATCTGGCGCTCTACTCGCACGACCTGTGGGCCGGCGAGCTGCTGGAGTACCGGGAACTGTGGGAGTTCGACTTCAAGGGCGGCCTGGTGGTCGCGTCGACCGACGCGGGACAGGCCGGACTGGCCGAGCTGACGGTCCGGCAGCGGGCCGCCGGGGTCGTCGTCGACGACGTCCCGCTCACCGAGGTACCGGCGCTGGAACCCCACCTGACCCGGGACATCGCCGGTGCCGCCTACTACCCGCAGGACTGCCAGGTGCAGCCGGTGCTGCTGGCCGCCCACCTGCTGCGGATGGCACGCGAGGCCGGGGCGACGGTGCTGACCGACACCCCGGTGACCGGTCTGGTCCGCTCCGGCGACGCCGTGACCGGCGTGGTGACCGGCCGCGGCACGATCGCCGCGCCGATCGTCGTGAACTGCGCAGGCGCGTGGGCCGGCGAGGTGGCGGCACTGGCCGGCATCTCGATGCCGGTGTTCCCGCGCCGCGGGTTCGTGCTGGTCACCGAACCGCTTCCGCCCACCGTGTTCCACAAGGTGTACGCGGGCGAATACGTCGCCAGCACACAGAGCAGCGACGCCGGACTTCAGACGTCCACGGTGATCGAGAGCACGCGCGGCGGCACCGTCCTGATCGGCTCGTCGCGGGAACGCGTCGGCTTCGACCGCGCGCCGTCGCTCCCGGCGATCCGGGAGATCGCGGCCAAGGCGCTGCGCCTGTACCCGGCGCTGCGCGAGGTGTCGGTGATGCGCTCGTACCTCGGCTTCCGGCCGTACTGCCTGGACCATCTGCCGGTGATCGGCGACGATCCGCGCGCGCCGGGCCTCTGGCACGCCGCCGGACACGAGGGTGCGGGCATCGGCCTGTCCGTCGGTACGGCGAAGCTGCTGGTCCAGGCGATGACCGGCGTGCCGACCGATCTCGACCTGACCCCGTTCGCCGCCGACCGGGCGACCCTGCAGGAGGTGGCACATGCCTGAGACCGCCCGTTTCACATTCGACGGCCGGCCGATCGACGCGCGTCCCGGCCAGACCGTCGGCGCGGCGCTCACCGACGCCGGTGTCCGGTCGTGGCGCACCACCCGGTTCGGCGATGCGCCCCGCGGCCTGTTCTGCGGTATCGGGGTGTGCTTCGATTGCCTGTTGACGGTCGACGGCGCGCCGAATCAGCGTGCGTGCATGGTTCCGGCGCGTGCGGGCATGACCTGCGAGAGCGGCGGTATCCGGGAGGTGGATTCGCGTGACTGAACAGCAGACGTACGACGTCGCGGTCGTCGGCGCCGGGCCCGCCGGACTGGCGGCGGCGGTCGCGGCCGCCGAGGCCGGCATGCGGGTGGCACTGATCGATGCCGCCGCCCAGCCGGGCGGTCAGTTCTGGCGGCACCCCGATGAGAACGTTCCGGTCGCCGACGAGGGCCGTGGACAGCATCTGTGGACGCGGTTCACCGCGCTGCGCGCGCGGCTGCGCGCCCAGCACACCGACGGTCCGGGCCGCGGCCGGATCGACGAGCACTTCTCCCGGCAGGTCTGGTTCCTGGAGCCGCCGACCGCGGACCGGTCGAGGTTCGCCCTGCATCTGACCGGGTCGTTCGCCGGTGCCGGACGCGGTGAGTGCGTCGCGGCGCGCGCGGTGATCCTGTGCCCGGGTGGGTACGACCGGCAGCTGCCGGTGCCCGGCTGGGACCTGCCCGGCGTGATGGCCGCCGGCGGCGTGCAAGCGCTGCTGAAGGCCAACCGCAGCCTGGCGGGCACCCGCGCGGTGGTGGCCGGGACCGGGCCCTTCCTGCTCCCGGTGGCGGCCGGGCTTGCCCAGGCCGGCGCGGACGTGGTCGCGGTCTGCGAGGCCGCCGGGGTGGTGCGCGGCTGGTCCCGCCGGCCGCTCGACGCGGCGGCCGTGCCGAGCAAGGCCCTCGAGGGCGTCGAATACGCGTATCACCTCGCGCGTCACCGCATCCCCTACAAGACACGAACGATGGTCACCGAGATCACCGGCGACGAGCGGGTCACCGCGGCCCGGCTGGCGCGGGTGGACGCCGCCGGCCGGGTGATCCCCGGATCGGCGCGCACCGTCGAGGCCGACCTGGTCGCCTTCGGCTGGGGTTTCACCCCGTCGATGGAGCTGGTGCTTGCGGCCGGCGCGTCGACCCGGGTCGACGTCGACGGATCGCTGGTGGCCGTCGTGGATCACCGGCAGCGGACCGGCGTCGACGGCGTCTACGTGGCGGGTGAGGCCACCGGTGTCGGTGGCGCGGCCCTCGCCCTCGCCGAGGGGGAGCTGGCCGGTTTGACCGTCGCCGACGACCTCGGATTCGCCGCGCCGGATGCCCGCGCGGTGCGGCGGCTGACCCGGAAGATCGGCAACGGACGGCGCTTCGCCGCCGCCATGCACACCGCGCACCCGGTGCCCGGTCACTGGCCCGAACTGCTGCGGTCCGACACCGTCGTGTGCCGCTGCGAGGAGGTGAGCTACGGCGACCTGTGCACGGCGCACGACGACCTCGGCGCCGACGACCCGCGCCTGGCCAAGCTCGTCGCGCGGCCCGGGATGGGCTGGTGCCAGGGCCGGGTCTGCGGTTTCGCGACCGCCTGCATCACCGCCCGCTACGGTGTGCCCGGCGCGCCGGAGCTGGCGTCGGTCGCCAAGCGCACCATCGCCGCGCCGATCACCGTCGGCGAACTGGCCGGGGCGAGCGAATGAGCGGGGCGGAGGCGACGGTGAACATCACCAATCTGCGCCAGTTCGCGACGCTCAGTCTTCGCGAGCAGGTGACCCGCGCGCTGCGGGCGGCCATCGTCTCCGGTGAACTGGCCCCGGGCGAGGTCTACTCGGCTCCGGCGCTGGGGGAGCGGTTCGGCGTGTCGGCGACACCGGTCCGGGAGGCGATGCTCGATCTGGTGCGCGAGAACCTGGTCACCACCGTGCCCAACAAGGGCTATCGGGTCACCGAGGTGGGTGAGGCCGAACTCGACGACATCACCGAACTCCGGATGCTGATCGAGCCGGTGCTCACCGCGCAGGCCGCGCTCGCCATCCCGGACGAGGACTTCCCGGAGCTGCGTGCGCTGGCCGACGCGATCGTGGAGAACGCCGCGGCCGGTGACCTGGTCGCCTACACCGAGGCCGACCGCGCGTTCCACCTGCGCATCCTCGGGTACGCCGGCAATGAGCGCGCGGTCGCGGTGATCTCCGAACTGCGCGCCAACACCCGGCTGTTCGGCCTGGCGGGCCTGGCCGAATCGGGCCAGCTGACCGAGTCGGCGCGCGAGCACTACGCCATCGTCGACGCGCTGGCGGCCCACGACCCGGCGGCCGTCGAGGTGCTGCTGCGCGAGCACATCAGCCAGACCCGCGGCCGCTGGGCCACGTCGTAGGCAGCGGGCGGATTCTCGCCCGCTGACTTGGTGGGCGAGGCCCGGTGACTTCGTTGTGGCCCACCCGGCCGAGTGGGCCACAACGAAGTCACCGGCCGGAACGGCTCAGACGAGAGCGTCGGCGGGTCGCTGCGACGGGAGACCGAGGGCGGCGCCGACGCCGGCGTTGAACAGGATGCCGTCGTGGGTGGACAGGCCGGCCGCGAGCGCGGGGTCGTGCGTGCAGGCGGCCCGCCAGCCCCGGTCGGCGATCCGCAGCACGTAGGGTAGCGTGGCGCCGGTGAGCGCATAGGTCGACGTCCGGGGCACGGCTCCGGGCATGTTGGCGACGCAGTAGAAGACGGTGTCGCCGACGGTGAAGGTCGGCTCGGCATGGGTGGTGGGCCGCGAGTCGGCGAAGCAGCCGCCCTGGTCGATCGCGATGTCGACGAGGACCGAGCCGGGCCGCATCCGGAGCGCGAGTTCGGTGGTCACCAGCGTCGGGGCGGCGGCGCCGGGGATCAGGACGGCGCCGATCACCAGGTCGGAGTCGAGCACGGCCTCCTCGAGCGCGAGCGAGGTGGAGTAGCGGGTGTGGACCCGGCCGCCGAACCGGGCATCCACGTCGCGCAGTCGGCGCACGTCGATGTCGAACACGGTGACCTCGGCACCCATCCCGGCCGCGATCTGCGCGGCGTTGACGCCGGACACGCCCGCGCCGATCACCGTCACCGTCGCGGGTGCGGTGCCGGGCACGCCGCCCATCAGGACGCCGCGGCCACCCTGTGAGCGCAGCAGATGGTGGCTGCCGGCCTGCGGCGCCAGACGGCCGGCGACCTCGGACATCGGCGCCAGCAGTGGCAGGGAGCCGTCGGGCAGTTGCACGGTCTCGTAGGCGATCGACGTGGTGCCCGCGGCGAGCAGCGCGTCGGTGCACGGCCGTGACGCGGCCAGGTGGAGAAAGGTGAACACCGTCTGATCGGCACGCATGAGGCCGTACTCGGCGGCGATCGGCTCCTTCACCTTGAGCAGCAGATCGGCGGCTCCCCAGACGTCGGCGGCGGACGGAACGATGCGCGCCCCCGCCGCCGTGAAATCGTCGTTGGTGATCGCCGAACCGAGACCGGCGCCGTCCTGGATCAGCACGTCGTGACCGCGCCGGGTGAGTTCGGCGACACCGCCGGGCGTGATCGCGACCCGGTACTCGTTGTTCTTGATCTCGGTGGGGATACCGACGCGCATGAGATCTCCTCGTCGTAGTGCACGGATGACGAGTTCCAGTGTGAAGAAAAGCCGGAATCATGTGACGACCAACGATCATCAATCGGTAGATTCGGGCCATGAGCGAGGAATATTCATCCGACGCGGCGATGCGTCCGAATCCGTCGAACGATCGTCGACCGCGTCTGGACACCTACGACCGGCGCATGCTGCTGGTGCTCCAGCGCGACGGCCGCGTGTCGAACGCCGCGCTGGCGCAGGAGGTGGGCCTGGCGCCGTCGACCGTGCACGCCCGGCTGCGGCGCTTGCAGGACACCGGGGTGATCCGCGGGTTCTTCGCCGACGTCGATCCCGCCGCCGTGGGCCGGCCGCTGCGGGCGATGATCGCGGTCACGCTCCGGTCGACGGCGCGGCACCGGATCCGTCAGTTCGTGGAGTCGGTCATCGACCTGCCGCCGGTGATCGACGCCTACTTCCTGGCCGGCGGCGATGACTACCTGCTGCACGTCGCGGCCGTCGACACGGACGACCTGCGGCATCTGGTGGAGTATCTCAGCGCGCGCGAGGAGGTGGCGGGCACCAACACGTCGCTGGTGTTCGACCATCTGCGCGGCTCTGCGCCCTTGTGAATCCCGCCCGGCCGTGCCCCCGCTTCGCCGGATAGGCGGTCGGCGCGGGTGGTCGTCAGCTGGACTTCTGCCAGCCGAAACGCCAGGAGATCTCGGCCGCCGTCTTGGCCGTTTCGCGGCTCATCATCGGCAGCTTGTCGGTCACCCGGAACGCGGGACCGGCCAGTGTCACCGCGGCGAACGCGTGCCCGTCGAAATCGCGGATGGGCGCGCCGACGGCCACCTCGCCGATCTCGTTCTCCTCGAAGGTGTACGCGATACCGGTATCCGCGGCGTCCTCCAGTTCCCGGGCGAGACGAGTGCGGTCGGTGACGGTGTGCTCGGTGAAACGGGGCAGGGGATCGGGGAGGAATTCGGCTCGCTGCGCCTCCGGCAGGCATGCCAGCAGGACCTTGCCCGCGGCGGTGGCGTGTGCGGGTGTCCGTCGGCCGACCCAGTCGATGCTGCCGATCGCGGAATCGCCGGCGACCTGGTCCACGGTCATCACCTCGCCGTTGTCGAGGACCGCGATGTTCACGGTCTCGCCGGCCCGGCGGGCGAGGTCGGCGGCGAACGGCCGGCAGGTACCGACCAGATCGGGCCGGCGCTTCGGGCTGCTCGACAGCATCCAGGCGGTGTAGCCGAGCGAGTACTCGCCGCGCACCTCGTTCTGTTCCACCAGACCGCGGCCCTCGAGCGTCGCCAGCAGCCGGGACACGGTGGTCTTGCTCAGTCCCAGCTCGGTCGCGATCGCGGTCACCCCGATCGATCGGGTGCGCGCGACCACTTCGAGGATCGAGACGGCGCGATCGACCGACTGCACGACGCCGCTGCGGGCGCCCTCGGGGCTCGTCATGGGTCGCATTCTACGAAGTCGGCCGGGGTCGTCTCCGCGGCGACGTGATGCCCCGCGGAGGGTTCCCCGGAAGTGCTTGACATCACAGTCGCGAGACGCTCATTATTGATCCGCAATGTGGTTGTGTACCGCAATGCGGAACGTCAACTCTCGGGGTCCGGCCCGGCCCGGAGTCCGGCGAGTTCCGCCCCACTCTCACGGCCTGCCCGGCCGACCTCCCACCACGTTTCGATCGAAGGAGACGACCCGTGAGCGCTCCCGTCCAGCCGCGCCCTTTCAACCCCGACGCCGCCCGCGCCGAGATGGCCGCCGACCCGCGTGAGCTCGCTGCGCGCCGGCAGCCCGGGATGAGCCTGGAGGCGCCGTTCTACATCTCGCCGGAGTTCTTCGACCTCGACATCGACGCGATCTTCGCCAAATCGTGGATCTTCGTCGCGAACGAGGCGGAGATCCCGGAGGCGGGCGACTACGTCGTCATCGACATCGGCCGGTACTCGGTCATCGTCGCGCGTGACGACGACGAGAACGTGGTCGCCTACCACAACGTCTGTCGCCACCGGGGTGCTCGCATTCTCAACGACGCGTGCGGCTCGGTCGGCCGCATCGTCTGCGGCTACCACCAGTGGACGTACGACATGAACGGCTCGCTCGTCTTCGCCGATGCGCAGGCCGAGGACTTCGACAAGAGCTGCTTCGCCTTGCGGAAGGTCCAGGTGCGGTCCGTCGCAGGTCTGATCTTCCTGTGCATCAGTGACCGGACACCGCCGGACTTCGACGAGGTGGTCGCCACCGTCGAGCCCTATCTGGCCCCGCACCGGCTGGCCGAGGCCAAGGTCGCCGCGCAGATCGACCTCATCGAGAACGGCAACTGGAAGCTCACGATGGAGAACAACCGCGAGTGCTATCACTGCGCCGGCGGGCACCCCGAGCTGCTCGAGTCGTACTTCCCGGTCTACGGCTTCGATCTCGACGACATCCCGTCGCGTCTCATCCCGGCCCGCGACCGGTACCTCGCCGCGATCAAGGATCTGGAAGACACCTGCGATGCGCTGAACCTGCCCTACGCCGAGATCGAGGACCTCGACGACCGGCCCACCGGCTTCCGCATCATGCGCGAGCCACTGGAGAAGGCGGGGGAGTCGTTTACGCCGGACGGCACCGCGGCGGTGAAGAAGCTGATGGCCGGATTCCCGACCGCCCGCCTCGGCCGCAACTCGATGCATCTGCAACCGAACTTCTGGTGCCACTTCATGGCCGATCACGCCATCACCTTCTCGGCGATCCCGATCGCGCCGGACAAGACCCTGCTGCGCACCACATGGCTCGTGCACCCGGACGCCGTCGAGGGTGTCGACTACGACCTCGACGAGCTCACCTGGGCGTGGAACGCCACCAACCGGCAGGACTCGACTTTCGTCGAGCGCGCCCACCGGGGCGTTCTCAACCCCGCCTACGTGCCCGGTCCTTACGCGCCGTCGGAATATCAGGTCGACGCGTTCATCAACTGGTACATCCAGCGCATCCGGGAGCACCTGGCCGAATGACGGTCCCGGGCGTTGCGGCGCCGATGATCGACGTCCGAGCGGGCGCGCTCTCGGCGAGTCCGGGCCCGGGGCACGAGCGGGGCCGAATCGCCCTTGTCCGTGATCGGCCGCCGTCCGTTGAAGCGGCGCCGCGGTCGGCTGGGGACCGCTATCCTCCGCGGCAAGGCCTCGATCGCGGCGGCCGCCGACGCGAGCTGATCTCGCTCGGCGACGCGCCGGCCGGCGACGTCGACTTCGACAGCGGTGCCGTCGAGACACCCACCATCGATCCGCACGGCCTCGTCACCTGAGTCCGCCACCACGATCTCCGAAGGAGACCAGATCCATGACCACTGTCAGTGATGTCCTCATCGTCGGCGCCGGGGTGATCGGCAGTTCGATCGCCCTGGAACTGGCCCGCGCCGGCCACTCGGTGCGCGTCGTCGACAAGGGCCCGGGTGCCGGGCACGGCTCGACCAGCGCGTCGAGCGCGGTGATCCGGTTCAACTATTCGACGCAGACCGGCGTCGCGACGTCCTGGGAGGCGGCGCAGTGCTGGCAGTCCTGGCCGGAACATCTCGGCGGGAAGGTCGCCGAACCGCTGGCGAAGTTCTACCGCTGCGGCTGGACCTTCCTCGACACCCCGGTGGCGCCGGCCGAGCGGTCGATGGCGCTCTTCGACGCGTGCGGGGTGCCCTACGAGTACCTCGACGCGGCTGCGCTCGCCGCCCGGAACCCGCTGATGGACGTCGGGAGCTACTACCCGCCGAAGGCGATCGACGACGACCACTTCTTCGATGACGCCGCGGGCACGGTCGGTGCGCTGTACACCCCGGACGGCGGCTTCGTCGACGACCCGCGGCTGGCTGCGGCGAACCTGGCCGACGCCGCCGTCGCGCACGGCGCGACGTTCTCGTACAAGACCAGGGTCCTCGCCGCGACATGCGAGGAGGACGATGATCCGGCCGGCTCGCTTCGCTCCCGGCACCGGGTGTGGCGGGTCGAGACCGATCGCGGTGAGACGCTCGAGGCCCCGATCGTGGTGAACGCGGCCGGCCCGTGGTCCGGTGCGCTCAATCGCCTCGCCGGTGTCGGCGACGACTTCACCGTGACGGTCCAGCCGCTGCGGCAGGAGGTGGCCCACGTCAGCGCGCCGCCCGGCTACAACTCGGCGGACGGCCTGGGCACCGCGATCGGCGACCTCGATCTGGGCACCTACATGCGGCCCGAGCCCGGCGGCGGCTTCCTGGTCGGCGGCACCGAACCCGAGTGCGACCCGCTCGAATGGATCGACGACCCGGACACCGCCAACCTGAACCGGACGCCGCTGCAATTCGAGCGCCAGGTGATGCGGGCCGCACGACGGCTCCCTGAACTCGGCATCCCGAGTCAGCCGCGTGGTATCGCCGGCGTCTACGACGTCTCCACCGACTGGGCGCCGATCTACGACAAGACCGACCGCCCTGGCTTCTACGTGGCGATCGGCACCAGCGGCAACCAGTTCAAGAACGCGCCGCTGGTCGGCCGCCTGATGACGACGCTCATCACCGCCGTCGAGAACGGGGCCGACCACGACGGCGAGCCGGTCCACCATCGCGGCGAGCACACCGGTCTGGACATCGACCTCGGGGCGTTCTCCCGCCGGCGCCCGGTCAACCCGGACTCGACCGGAACGGTGATGGGTTAGGTCGTGTTGCGAAAGTCCCTTTGCGGGTCTTTCGAGGTGCCGACCCGCCGGCCGGGTCAATTCCTCGAAAGACCCCCGGCGCCGGCGCCCGCGGACGAGCGGCCACCGTCCACATTGCCGATCATGTAGCGGGCGCAGTTGTCCGTCTTGCGCCGCCAGGCGGTGACGGCGGCCTCGGCGTCGGTGCCGTTGAAGGCGTCGACCAGCCGTTGCCCGTCGGTGACGATCTCCTGGGTCGGGTACCGGTAGTCCAGGCCGATCACGTGCGTCAGCAGCCGCAGTTGCAGCGAGAGCTGCACGAACATCCAGGAGATCCGCGGCAGGTTCGCGGCCCGGGCCAGCTCGTTCTGGAAGTCCAGATCCACCTTGTACGCCTCCTGCGCCAGACCGAGCCGATCGCACAGGATCAGGTGCTGGAGATGTTCGGTCACCGTCGGCGGCAATTGCTTCGGCGACGAGGCGAGCTTCCGTGCGATCGCGGTCCCGAGCAGGCCGCGCGCCGTGTACGTCTCGGTCACGTCGTGCGTCTCGGGGACGGGCAGGATGAAACTGGAGCCCTCCCGGGACAGCAGCGACTCCGAACTCAGCTGCTCCAGGGTGGCGACCACCCCGCCGAGAGACAGTCCGGCGCGCCGGGCCACCCCGCGGATCCCGATCTCGGTGCCGGGCAGCAGTTCGCCTTCGCGCAGCGCCGCGCAGAGCGCTTCGACCACCGCTGACTCGTCGCTCTGATTCGGAGTGGCGGCGAGTGCGGTGCGCAGGCTGTGTTCCCCGGTGCTGCGCGCGGCGGACGCGCGCGCCCAGGTGAACTCGGTGCCGCCGTTGGCGCGGACGGCACGGATGCGCTGGGCGGTCGCCTGCAGCTCGGGGAGCTGACGTGAGTCCAGGGTCTCGGCGAGCCGATGTACGACGGTCGGCCATTGCGCCGGATCCACGACCCGCACCGTGAACTCCTGGTGGTGCGTCAGCCAGCGGCGCGCCCGGTCGTCGAGGGGGACGTCGATGAACAGCGTGATCGGCGGCGGTGCCGGAATGTGCTCGGCGGCCCGGTGCAGCAGACGCAACGCGTCCGGCGCGCGGTCCGGCGGGTATCCGTGCAGCGGCCGGCGCAGGAACGCCGCGCAGGCGACGGTCTGCACCGCGTCGACGAGGGCGGCGGGTGCCGACTCGCCGGTCGGTTCGGTCGAGGAGAGCTGGACGGCCACCGCGCAGCCCGCGGCGGTCACGTCGGCGTATGTGAGGGCGAAGGTCGACGACTCGGGCAGCAATCGGGTGGCCGAATCCGGTTCCGGAAAGTAGCGCCGCCGGACACGACTCACCATGGCCTGGCTGAATCCGCCGTCCTGCGCCACCGCCCGCGTCGACCAGCGCCGGGCGCCCGGCGGCGGATCGGCGAGGGCGTAGCTCAGCACCCGCTCGGTCTCGGCGTCGGAGATCGACGGCCGGCCGGTGCGGGCGCTGTCCCGCAGGCCGTCGAGCCCGGACTCGGTGAACCGTCGTGCCCACTTGCTGGCGGTCGCGACGCTGACGCCGGACCGCCGTGCTGCCTCACTGGCGCCCACCTCGGCGCAGTCCAGCACGATCCGCGCACGCGTCACCAGACCGTGCGGCGCGGTGCGCGATCGAGCCGTCCGCAGAAGCAGATCCCGGTCGCGGGGTTCGAGCTGCAGTCCGGCGTCGTTCATCCCAGGTTCACACCTTCTTTTGACTCACGATGATCAATGTCGAGTCTAAGGGTGACCGCCGTCACGCGCAGCCGACATTCTGTTTCCCAGCGCATCGGGGACCCGGTGCTCATAGCAGAACATTCCGGCACGGCCCGCCGGAAGCCATTCACCGTCAGGAGGGCGCATGTCCGACCCGCTGTTCAGCCCGTTCACGATCAAGGATCTGACGCTGCGCAACCGGATCGTGAGTACCTCTCACGAACCGTCGTACAGCGACGACGGCCTGCCCAAGGATCGCTATCGCGCCTACCACCGGGAGAAGGCCCGCGGCGGCGTCGCGCTCACCATGATCGGCGGCAGCGCGCTGGTCAGCCCCGACTGCGCGCCGCCGTTCGGGAACCTGGAGCTGTACCGCGACGAGGTGGTGCCGTACCTGAAGGCGCTGTCCGACGACGTCCACGAGCAGGGCGCCGCGGTGATGACCCAGCTGACCCACATGGGCCATCGCGTGGTCGAGTACACCGGCGACTGGATTCCGGCGGTGTCCGCGTCGGGCACCCGAGAGCCCGCCCACCGGGCGTTCTCGCGGGTGGCACAGCAGACCGACCTGAAGCGCATCGCCCGCGAGTTCGCCGAGACCGCCCAGCGCTGCAAGGAAGGCGGTCTGGACGGCGTCGAGATCTCCGGATACAGCGGGCACCTCCTCTCCGAGTTCCTTTCGCCGCACTTCAACTTCCGCACCGACGAGTACGGCGGCAGCCTGGAGAACCGTCTGCGGTTCCCGCTCGAGGTGTACGCCGCGGTCCGTGAGGCCGTCGGTGACGACTTCATCGTCGGCTGGCGCCTGTCGATCGACGAACTGTACGAGAACGGACTCGGCATCAGCGCCGACGAGGGCGTCGTGATGTGCCGGGCCTTCGAAGAGGCCGGCGCCGACTTCTTCTCCATCACCCGCGGCAACGTCGATACCGACGCCGCCCTGACCCGGATGATCCCGCCGATGTTCACGCCGTCGGCGCCGCACCTGGAGTTCGCTGGGTGGGTCAAGAAGCAGCTGCACACCCCGGTGATGCACGCCGGGCGCATCGCCGACGTCGCGACCGCGCGTTTCGCCATCTCCGAGGGCCTGCTCGACATGGTCGGCATGGTGCGCGCGCTGATCGCGGATCCGGATCTGCCGATCAAGACCCAGCAGGGCCGGGCCGACGAGATCCGGCCGTGCGTCGGGGCGAGCCTGTGCATCGACGGGATCTACACCAGCGGCCGCGCCAACTGCGTCCACAATCCGGCGACCGGCCGCGAAGAGGAACTGCCGCAGCGGATCTCGCCGGTGGCCGAGGCCGACCGCAAGGTCTGCGCGGTGGTCGGCGGCGGTCCGGCGGGGCTGGAGGCGGCCCGGGTGCTGGCCGAGCGCGGCCACACCGTGACCCTCTACGAGGCGAGCGACGCGTTCGGCGGCCAGGTGGCCCTCGCCGCGGTGAACGAGCGTCGCCGCGACCTGATCGGGATCGTCGACTGGCGGGTCGCCGAGTGCAAGCGGCTCGGCGTCACCCTCAAGCGCAACCACTACGTCGATCCGGACGAGGCCGATGAGCTGTTCGCCGGAGTCGACGTGGTGATCCTCGCCAGCGGCGGGGCGCCGGACCCGGCGGTCGGGGTGCCCGGCGACGAGCTGGTGATCGACACCTGGGACGTGATCAGCGGCGCTCGCAAGCTCACCGGCGAGGTGCTGGTGTACGACGACCACGGCGGCCACCAGGCGCTCGACGCGATCGAAGCGCTCACCCGCACCACCGGGTCCATCGAATACGTCACCCCCGAGCGCAGCGTCGCCCCGGACGTCGGCGCCTCCCCGGCGATCGGCTACTTCGCGATGATGGCCGAGCACGACGTGCGCTCGACGGTCCTGCAGCGGATGGTCGGCATCGAGCGGCGCGACGGCCGCCTGGTGGTGCAGCTCAAGACCGAGGACGCCAAGACGGTCCGGGAGAAGGTGGTCGACGCGGTCGTCGTCGAACACGGCACGCAGCCGGACACCGAGCTGTACGCCGCGCTGACGTCGTCGTCCAAGAACGACGGCCTGATCGCGGTCCCCGAACTGCTCGCCCGGCGGCCGCAGCCGGCCGACACCAATCCGGACGGGTCGTACGTGCTGTATCGCGTCGGCGACGCCGTCGCCAGCCGCAACATCCCGGCGGCCATCTTCGACTCGCTGCGCTTGTGCAGCGCCATCTGAACTTCCTGTCCGAGCTCACCGATGACGTTGGGCCCCAACCCCTTCCAGGGAAACACCCCTTCAAGAAAGAGGAGTAGCGATGTCCGGTAAACCGATTCCCGAGGAGCACGTGCCATGTCCGCAGTAGACGCCGCAAGGAGCGAGGGACAAGACGACGCCGCGACCCTGGCGCGCAAGCGCCGGTTCATGATGCGGATGGTGATCGTGCTGGTCGGCGGCATGTTCATCGACGGTTACATCCTGGGCATCATCGGCCCGGTGACCCACACCATCGAGCTCGATCACCGATTCACCACGGTGTGGATCGGCCTGGAAGCCGCTTCGGCCATGATCGGTATTCTGATCGGCTCGCCGATCGGCGGCTGGCTGGCCGACAAGATCGGCCGGCGTCCGGTCCTGTTCTGGGACCTGGCGATCTTCGCGATCTTCTCGGCGCTTCAGTTCTTCGTCGATGGACCGTGGCAGCTGTTCCTGGTGCGTCTGGGCATGGGTCTGGCCGTCGGTATCGAGTACGCGGTCGGCTGGCCGATGCTCGCCGAGTTCGTGCCGGACCGCCTGCGCGGCAAGCTGCTGTGCACCACCCTGATCGCCTGGTACGGCGGCTTCATGGTGGCCTTCATCATCGGCTACTACATGGACAAGGCTGGGGTGGACTGGAGGATCACACTGGGTACCAGCACGATCATCGCGGTAGCCCTGCTCCTCGGCCGAATCGGATTGCCCGAATCACCACGATGGTTGTGGTCTCAGGGCCGGACCGATGAAGCACACGCGCTCGTCGACGAGTACCTGGACACCGTGTACCGCACCGACATGGAGAAGGCGGCCAGCGGTGGCCCGAAGGGCACCTTCAAGATGCTGTTCTCGCCCGCCGTCTGGCGTTCGACGGTCTTCATGTCGATCTTCTGGGCGTGTGCCGTCGCCCCGTACTTCGCGATCGCGACCTTCGCCGACTCGCTGCTCGGCGACATCGGTATGAAGGGCCTGGCTCGCGGCGTCATCCTGTCGGTGTTCGCCTGGATCGGCGTCATCTGCACCACGCTGGTGATCGACAGGTTCTCGCGCCGCACGATGACCGTGCCTACGCAGTGGATCGCCGGCGGGTTGCTGGTGGCGATCGCGGTGATGGGCTACTTCGTGCTCCCGGTGGACCAGATCGGCGTGGCGTCGATCGTCATGCTGCTGCTGTTCCTGGCGTACTCGTTCATGAACGCCGTCTACAACTGCATGACGACGATCTACCCGGCCGAGGTCTTCCCGACCGAGGTGCGGGCGATCGGCACCGGCTTCGCCGCCGCCGTCAGCCGCCTCGGTGCGGCCGCGGGCCTGTTCCTGATCCCGCTGTCGATGGATCACCTGGGCTTCACCTGGACCATGGTATTCGCCGGCATCGTCGCCTTCGCCGGCGCGATCGTGTCGCAGATCCTCGCCCCGGAGACCAGTGGCAAGAGCCTGAGTGAGCTGGCCGCCGACGTCAGTCACTGACGTCGAACGGCCGTCGCCGACCGGACCCGGAGCCGCACGGGTGGTGCCATTCGCCACCCGGCCCGGGTTCGGTCGGTGTCGTCCCGCGCCGGCGGTGGCCGGGGCGGGAGAATCCATCGACGAATTTCTGTTACGCCCGGCACGACTATGACGACAAGCACATCAATAGGGCGCCAGTGCCCCGCCCGGCACGGCATCATTGGGGGAGGCATCGTCACCCCGCGCACCGGGTCCGTCGCCGGTGCACCATCAACCCGCGTATCACCCGCAGCACCCACCGAGAGGTCGTGAGCATGTCCACTGAGGCAGCGGATCGAGTGGCCACCGAGATCGCGGAACTGCTCGCGAGCTACCAGCCGTTCGATTCGATGAGTCCGGCGGACATCGCGGCGGCGGCGGCGGTCGGGGAGATCCTGGAGTTCGCCCCCGGCGAGGTGATCGTCGACGCCTTCGCCGGGGTGCCGTCGGACATCTTCGTGGTCGCCTCCGGTCAGGTGAACCTCTGGTACGACGCCGAGCGCGTCGCCGAGGGACCCGCCGACCGCTACCGGCGCGGTGCGGCGCTGGGGTTCACCGCGGTGCTCGCCGAGGAGCCGGTCGGCCCGCGAGCGGTCGCCGACACCGCGACGACCGTGGTGCGGCTGCCGGTCGACGTGGCGATCGGTGCGTTCACCTCCCGCGGTGGCGCCCGGTTCCTGTCCGAGCACATCACGCGGGTGCGCGGACTCAAGGCCGCGCAGCCGATCTACACGCTCGTCGCCGACCTGGTGCAGCAGGAGCCGCTGGTGGTGGGGGAGGCGACGCCGGTCACCGAGGTGGCTCGGCGGATGACCGAACGGGCCCTCCCGTACGCCGCGGTGCATGCCGGGGATCGCGGATTCGGTCTGGTGACCGACGAGGCGCTGCGCCGCCGGGTCCTCGCCGAGGGCCTGTCCCGGCAGACCCCGGCCGGCGAGGTGATGGCGTTCCCCGCCGCCACGGTGCCCCGCATCATGCCCACCGGCGACGCGCTGATCGAGATGCTCGACCGCGACGTCGAATTCCTCCTGGTGAAGGGCGACGACGGTCGGCTGGTCGGCGCGGTCGGGGAGCGCGACTTCATGCTCGCGCCCACCACCGCGGGCGTCAGCATCAACGAGCAGATCCGCCAGTCCCACACCGTCGCCGACCTGATCCGCCACGCCCGGCGGGTGCCGGCGATGCTCGGCGACCTGCTCGCGCGCGGTCTGGCCGCCGATCGTGTGATCACCGTGAACTCGGCGATCGTCGACTCGATCATCCGGCGCGCCATCACCCTGGTCTTCGCCGAGCGCGACGACCTCTCCGTCGAGGCGTTCACGTGGCTCTCCCTCGGCAGCAACGGCCGTCGCGAGGCGGTGATCTCGTCCGACGTCGATGCGGCGGTCACCTTCGCCGACGAGTACGAAGACGAGATCCCGAGCTACCGGGAGGCGTTCGCGGCGGTGGGTGAGGTGCTCACCGAGTGTGGGATCAGCATCGACGCCAATCGCGCGTTCCCGTCGCACAAGGGCTTCTCCCGCACGCATTCGCAGTGGCGGGCGGCGGCGCAGGGCTGGCTGGCCAACCCGCAGGCCAACCAGGGCACCATCATGGCGTGCCTGATGGTCGACGCCCGGCCCATCTTCGGCGACCCGAGCCTGCCCGAACCGGCCCGCGTGTTCAGCGACTTCAACAGTCACCCCGCGACCGTCGAACTGCTGCTGATCGATTCGCTCTCGCGCCGTGCCCGGCTGATGTCGGTGCGCGACCGGATCACCGGCCGCGGCGAGACCTTCGACATCAAGGCCCGCGGCCTGCTGCCCATCGTGAACGTCGCACGCTGGGCGGCCCTGAGCGTGGGCTCGGCCGAACTGCACACCACGAACCGGCTGCGTGTCGCCGCCGGGTCCAAGGTGCTGTCCGACCGGTCCGCCCGCCGCCTCGTCGAGGCGTTCGACGAGCTCCAGCTGCTCCGCCTCGAGCATCAGCTGCGGCAGACCGAGGAGGGCCGGACGCCGGACGATCTGATCGACCTCGATGAGCTGACCCCCATCGAGCGCAGCGTCATCGAGCAGACGGTGCGGGAGATCGCCACCGTGCAGCGGCACATGGGCCGGGTGGCGCACATGGTCTCCGGTCAGGCGCTGGTCGATCAGGGCAAGCCGGCCGGGAAGCCGCCGGTCACCTCGCCCGCGCCGGCCGCCGTCGCGGCGGCCGACAAGAAGCCGGAGAAGAAGGTGCGACTGCCCGGCGGGCTACGGCCGGGTAAACGCTGACCGGACCGTTTCCCGCACAGACCGCCGGTGGCAGCACATACTGCAACTAGGCATCACATAATGCAACACCATGAACCATGACCACATGAAGGAGAGGTATCTATGAGCCAGGTCGTCCAGGGAGTCATCGCCCGCGCCAAGGGTGCATCGGTGGAACTCGTCAACATCACCGTGCCCGACCCCGGGCCGGGCGAGGCCGTCGTGAAGATCCTGACCTGCGGTGTCTGCCACACCGATCTGCACTACCGCGAGGGTGGCATCAACGACGAGTTCCCGTTCCTGCTCGGCCACGAGGCCGCGGGCATCGTGGAGACCGTCGGCGAGGGCGTCACCGAGGTGGAGCCGGGCGACTTCGTCGTCCTCAACTGGCGCGCCGTCTGCGGTGAGTGCCGCGCCTGCCGCCGCGGCGAGCCGAAGTACTGCTTCAACTCGAAGAACGCCGAGCAGAAGATGACCATCGCCGACGGCGAGGGTGCGGGCACCGAGCTGAGCCCGGCGCTCGGCATCGGCGCGTTCATCGAGAAGACGCTGGTCGCCGCCGGACAGTGCACCAAGGTCGACCCGGAGGCCAGCCCGGCCGCGGCCGGCCTGCTCGGCTGCGGCGTGATGGCCGGCCTCGGCGCGGCGATCAACACCGGTGAGGCCGGACGCGGCAAGTCCGTCGCCGTGATCGGTTGCGGCGGCGTCGGCGTCGCCGCGATCGCCGGCGCCTCGCTGGCCGGTTCGATGCCGATCATCGCGGTCGACATCGACGCCAAGAAGCTGGAGAAGGCCAAGGAGCTCGGTGCCACCCACACCGTCGACTCGTCGAAGGTCGATCCGGTCGAGGCCATCGCCGAGATCTGCGACAAGTACTACCCGGGCGCCGAGGGCGCCGACGTCGTCGTCGACGCGGTGGGCCGCCCGGAGACCTGGAAGCAGGCCTTCTATGCCCGCGACCTGGCCGGCACCGTGGTGCTGGTCGGCGTGCCGAACCCGGAGATGAAGGTCCCGGAGATCCCGCTGATCGACGTCTTCGGCCGCGGCGGGCAGCTCAAGTCCAGCTGGTACGGCGACTGCCTGCCCAGCAAGGACTTCCCGATGCTCGTCGACCTGTACCGGAACGGCCGGCTCGACCTGGACGCCTTCGTCACCGAGGAGATCGGTATCGGCGACGTCGAGGCCGCGTTCGAGAAGATGCATCACGGCGACGTGCTGCGTTCGGTGGTGGTCCTCTGATGCCGGCACGCGTCGACCACGCGGTGACGTCCGGCACCTTCAGCCTGGACGGGGAGACCTTCGACGTCGACAACAACGTCTGGGTGATCGGCGACGACACCGAGTGCATCGTGCTCGATGCCCCGCACTCGGTCTCCGAGATCCTGGACGTCGTCGGCGACCGGAAGGTGCTCGCCATCGTCTGCACCCACGCGCACGACGACCACGTCCGCTACGCGCCGGAGCTGGCCGAGGCGACGGGCGCCCCGATCTGGCTGCATCCCGACGACGCGCCGCTGTGGGAACTCACCCACCCGGGCCGGTCGTGGGACGCGGACCTGGCCGACGGGCAGGAGATCGAAGTCGGCGGCACCACGCTGACGGTGATCCACACCCCCGGCCACGCGCCGGGCGGGGTGTGCCTCTACGCGCCGGACCTGGGCGCCGTCTTCACCGGCGACACCCTGTTCCACGGCGGCCCGGGCGCCACCGGCCGGTCGTTCTCCAGCCGCGAGGTGCTCGAGGAGTCGATCCGCGATCGTCTCTACGGCCTCCCGGACGAGACCGTCGTGCACACGGGCCACGGCGACGACACCACCATCGGCGCCGAGAAGGCCCTCCTCGGCTGACCGCGTCTCACCGGTCGCGCGGAGTACATGCTGGTCGCGCGGAGTACATGCTGGTCGAGCGGAGTACATGCTGGTCGAGCGGAGTCGAGACCGCCCCTCTTGTTTGGGTGCGTGATCTCGACTCCGCTCGATCATCGCGTGATCTCGACTCCGCGCGATCATCGTGGGGATCTCACCCCGCTCGATCATGCCGATCTCGATGCCGAACGGCCCGACATGACAGACCACAGCTTCCTCATCATCGGCGACAGCAACCTGGCCAGGCGCGTCCGCGACGCCCTGACGGCCCGCGGCCGCCGGATCGTGCACCTCGTCGCCCCCGACGACGCCGAACTCCGCGCCGCCCTGCACCGATCGCTCGCCGGCATCGCGATCCTCACGCACGACGATCTCGTCGCGCTGCGTTACGCCCTCTCCTGCGCGCACCTGCTGCCGGAGGTACCGATGGTGGTGACGGTGTTCGACCGCACCGTCGGCGACCAGCTTGAAGTCCTGCTCCCGCAATGCCTCGTGACGTCACCGGCCGACCTCGCGGCCCCGGCGCTGGCCGGACCCTGCATCGCGGAGGGCCTCCTCGCGGCGGGCCGCGCCGGGGATGCGATGGAACGGATCGAGGTGCTCGGCGGCCTGCCGGTGCGCCGCCGCGACAAACCGCTCCGGAAATCACTGTGGCGCACCGCGACGGCTCACGTCGCGGGCCTGCTGCGGACCCCGGACCAGGGCACCCGGATGCTGTCGATCGGTCTGTTCGGCATGCTCGCGATCCTGATTCTCGACTGGCTGTGGCTGGTCTTCGGCGAGCACCAGGCCCCGCACGACGCGCTTCTCCACGCGGTGCGCGTGGTCACCACCGTCGGCCCGGCGGCCGACGCGCACGACCATCCCCGGTACGCGGTGGCCGCGTCGGCCGCCATGCTGGCGACCGTGGTCTTCGCGGCGATGTTCACCGCGGGCCTGGTCGACCGCCTGCTCGGGCCGCGGCTGATCGGGCTGATCGGCCCGCGCGTGCTGCCGCGCTCGGGCCACGTGATCGTCGTCGGACTCGGGCAGGTGGGTCTGCGGCTGTGCCGCGAGCTGATGCTGCTCGGGGTCCGGGTGGTCGGCGTCGAGCGCGACCCGGAAGCGGAGAACCTGAGGCTGGCGCGGCTGCTCAACATTCCCGTGGTGACCGGGCACGGCGGCGATCGCGGCCTGCTCGAACGTCTCGCGGTGCATCGGGCGCGTGCCGTCGCCGCCGTCGGCTCCGACGACCTGGACAACATCGCGGTGGCGATCGCCGTGCACGCGGTGTCGCCGCGGACGCGGCTGATCCTGCGGGCCGGCGAGCACGAGACCATCGTCGACACCCGGTCCCTGCTGCGCCTGGGCGCGGTGGTGCGGGACGTCTCGCTGCTGACCGCCGTCTACGTCGTCGAATCGCTGCTGGGTTCGCCGCCGCACGGCGTGGTCTCCCGGGACTCGGAGGTGTTCGTCGAGACCGGACCCGGCCGCTTCTTCCGGTACGACCTGAACCGCGGTCCGATCGGCGGACCGCTCTGACCTCGACTCCGCGGAGCCGAGACCACTCGATTCTCGGGGCGCGGACATCCGACGGGCGTCGAATCGCGGCCGGAAGATCCCACGCGCGGTGGACGACGTGTCCGGGGACCGCTCTCTAACGTCGGCGCAAGCGGTCCGCACCCGCCGGAGCCGGACGGAAGGAGACACGACGATGCGCGTCGGAGTGGTGATGCTGCCGGAGACCGATCCAGCCGATACCGGACGGTGGCAAGCCATCGAAGAGTACGGCTTCGACCACGGCTGGCTGCTCGATCACCTCGCGTGGCGCAGCCGGGCCGACTCGGTGTGGCACGCCACCGTCCCGGTGCTCACCGCGGCGCTGCTGCGCACCCGCACGCTGCGGATCGGCCCGCTGGTCGCGACGCCGAACTTCCGGCACCCGGTTCTGCTTGCCAAGGACCTGATGACCCTCGACGTGCTGTCGGCGGGCCGGATGACCGTCGGCCTCGGCGCCGGGGCACCCGGATACGACGCGCAGGTGCTCGGCGAGCGGCCGCTGACGCCGGGGGAGTCGTTCGGGCGATTCCGGGAATTCGTCGATGTGCTCGACGCACTGCTCACCGCGCCGGTGACCGACTGGTCCGGGGAATGGTTCACCGCGCTGGGGGCGCGGAACATCCCCGGGCCCGTGCAGCGCCCGCGGCCGCCGTTCGCCGTCGCCGCGAACGGGCCGCGCAGCATGCGCCTGGCCGTCCTCCGCGGTCAAGGGTGGGTGACGATGGGCACGGCCGACCGGAACGCCGGGGCGACGGACTGGTGGGCGGGAGTCGCCGCCGCGGGCCGAGCCTTCGACCGGGTCACCGCCGAGACGGCCGTGCCCGCCGGCTTCGCGCGGATTCTCAACATGTCGCATCGGCTCGGCGCCACCGATTCGGCCGCGGCGTTCGGCGACGACGTGCAGCGCGCCGCCGATCTCGGCTTCACCGAGGTGATCACCGCCTGGCCGCGCCCGGATCAGCCCTTCGCCGGACGGGAGCGGCTGATCGAGGAGATCGCCGCCGACCTGCCCCGGCTGCGGGCGGTCTCCCCGGCTCAGGCCGAGACGTAGTACCGGGCCGTCGACGGTGTCAGCGGTTCGCGGCCGCGGACGTGGTCGGCGATCTTCTCGGCCATCATCATCACCGGCGCGTTGAGGTTGGCGGTCACCACCTTCGGCATGATCGACGCATCGACGATCCGGAGCCCGTCGACGGTGTTCATCGCGCCCGTCCCGTCGACCACGGCGTCATCGTCCGAGCCCATCCGGCAGGTGCCCGACGGATGGTATGAGGTGTTGGTCGCCTTCCGCACGAAGGCCGCCAGGTCAGCGTCGCTGGTGACGTCGACGCCCGGGGTGAGTTCGCCGCGCAGCACCCGGGCGAGCTCGGAGGTGTTGACGAGCTCCCGGGTGAGGCGGATGCCGTCGAGCATGTCCTGCATGTCCTGAGGCGCCTCGTAGTGGTTGAAGACGACGCTCGGCGGCACCGACGGATCGGCCGACCGCAGGGTCACCGCACCGCAGCTCTCCGGCCGCGACAGGTCCATCCAGAACTGGAAGCCGGGGATCGGCACCAGCTTGTCGCCCACCAGCTTGCGGGTCAGCGGCAGGAACTCCCACTGCATGTTCGGGAACGCGACGTCGTCGCGGGTCCGCAGGAACGCACCGGCCTCGAAGAAGTTGCTCGCGCCCAGTCCCTTGCGGAACAGCAGCCACTCGGCACCCAGTTTCGCGCGGCCCAACAGGCCGAGTTTCGAGGTCAGGGAGTCGGCGTCGTCGGTGGCGAACTGCAGGTCGACGCCGGGATGGTTTTGCAGATTGCGGCCCACACCGGGGGCGTCGGCGGTCACCGGGATGCCCAGCGCGGTGAGTTCGTCGGCCGGACCGACGCCCGACAGCAGGAGCAGCCGCGGGGTGTTCATGGCACCGGCGGCCAGGATCACCTCGCGCTCGCAGCGGATCATCGTGCGGTCCGGGCCGGCGAGTTCGACCCCGACCGCCTGGCCGTCCTCGATGACGATGCGCCGCACCTCGGTCTTGGTGAGCAGATGCAGGTTCTTCCGGGGCAACGCATCGGCGAGGTAGGTCTTCGGGGCGCTCTGCCGAACGCCGCCGGAGATGAACGACTGTGCGATGTGCAGTCCCTCCTGCCGGTATCCGTTGTGGTCGGGTGTCAGCGTGAAGCCGGCTGCCGCGCCGCTGGCGAGGAAGCGCTGATAGAGAGAGTGTTCGGCCGCTGCCCGGGTGATCCGCAGCGGACCGCGGTCGCCGCGCCAATCGTCGGCACCGTCGACGAAACTTTCCATCTTCCGGAAGTACGGCAGGCAGTGGGCGTAGCTCCAGTCGGTGAGACCGTCGTCGGCCCAGCCGTCGTAGTCGAGCGGGTTGCCGCGGTTGTAGATCATCGCGTTGATCGACGAGCCGCCACCGACCACCTTGCCGGCCTTCTCGTCGATGGTCTTGCCGTCGAGCGTCGGTTCGGGGCCGGACTGGTAGCCCCAGCCGATCTTCTTGTTCTGGTACACGAACGGCAGTCCGCCCGGCATGGTGATGAACAGGTTCCGGTCGGAGCCGCCCGCTTCGATGAGCAGCACGTTCACGTCCGGATCCTCGGAGAGGCGGGCGGCGAGGATACAGCCGGACGAGCCGGCGCCGATGACGAGGTAGTCGTAACGGGTGTCCATGGGGCGAGGTCCTTAGATGATGCCCTGCTCGCGCAGGGGAGTTCCGTCGAGCAGACGCTGCCAGCCGAAGCGGGTCAGGTCGATGGTCTGGTAGGCGCCCGCGGTGATGAGCTCGGCGACGGCGCGCCCGCAGCCGGGCGCGTGCATCAGTCCGTGCCCGGAGAAGCCGGCGAGCAGGTGGAAGTTCTCGAGGCCGTCGGCGCCGGGGCCGATGAACGCGTTGCCGTCGAAGTCGTTCTGGTCGTACAGGCCGGGCAGCGTGGCCAGACACCGAGTCCGCTCGAACTGCGGGAAGCGGTGGGCGAGCATCGGCCAGACGGTGTCCTCGAAGTACGCGCGGTCGACGCCGAAGTGGTAGCCGCGCGGCTCGTCCAGAGTGGGGACGCCTCCGGAGTAGCCCGCGCCCTCCGGCCGGAACGCCAGACGCTGCGGGTCCTTCAGGTAGGGGAGCGGCTCGATCGGCTCCTGTGACTCGAAGTAGTGCTCATAGCGGCGGAGTGGTTCGATCGGCACCGCGAACCCGAGCATCTCGCACAGATCCTTGGCCCAGGCGCCCGCGGCGTTCACGAAGTGGGTGGCGGTCAGCGACCGGCCCGAGGCGAGTTCGGCGCTGCGCACGGCGTGTGGCGAGCGCGTCATGCCGACCACCTCGTCGGCGACGAACCGCGCGCCGAGGTCGATGGCCTTGCGGCGGATACCGCTCAGGGCGGCGTGCGGGTCGAGCCAGCCGTCGTCCGGCGACAGCACGGCCGCACCGAGATCGTCGACGTACATCGACGGGAAGCGGTCCTTGAGGGCATCCGGCTCGAGCCAGATCACGTGGCAGCCGTGGTCCAGTTCGGTGCGGTAGTTCTCTTCGAGGATGCCCAGATCCTCCGGTGGCACGATGAACAGGTAGCCGTTCTTCTTCAGCGAGATGTCGGCGGGCTCCCCGTCGACCGCCATGGTCTCGGCGAACCGGTCGAAGAACGGGATGCTGAAGTTCGACAGCTCGATGTTCTCCGGCAGGGAGAACAGGCGCCGGATACCGCCGGACGCGCGGGGCGTCGACGCCAGCTCGTAGGTGGGATCCCGTTCGATCACGGTGACGTCGAGGGACGGGTCGAGGAGTTTCGCGAAATAGGCGGTCGACGCGCCCATCGCCCCTCCACCGAGGATTGCCACATCGGTCTGCATGATGCTCCGTTCGTTGCCGGACCCGGGTGGCGGCCACGCGGACAGGTGGTGGGGCCGGGTCAGTTCTCTCCCGCACGGTAGGACCGCCCGGGTGGCCGGGTGTACCGGCGTCGGGAGGAGGTACGCCGCCGTCTTTCGACAGCAGTCGAACGGTGGTCCGGGGCGGGTGGCTCAGTCGCCGGTCGCGCGATACGCGTGCAACCGCAGGGCGAGCTGGAGATCGAACCGGCTCGGATCGGTGCGCAGATCCACGCCGGTCAGATCCCGGATACGGTCGAGTCGGTAGTAGAGCGTGGTGCGGTGCAGGTACAGGTCGGCGGCGGCCCCCGCGACATCGCCACCGTTGTCGAGGACGGCGAGCGCGGTCTCCAGCAGTCGTGTGTGTGCGGTGGCGCGCAGAGCCTCCACCGCCGGGTGGACGTCGGCGGGTCTGACCGACGCGGGTGCCTCCACGATGAGCAGCCAGGCGCCGAGCGCCGACCACGATTCGTCCGCGAGCCGGGCCCCCGCACGGATCGCTCGGCGGGTGATCCGCGCGCGCCTGGCGGCCTCGGCGAGATCTGCGAGTGGGAGCGGCGGCCCGCTGGTCGAGGTCCCGAGGCTGTCCGGAGTGCCGGTCCGCGCTGTCGCGCCACCGGGCAGCGGCCATCCGTCCGTGCCCGGGTCGTCAACGACGACGGCGGTTTCCGGGCCGAGCCCCTCGATCCGGATGAGGTCGGCGGCGGCCACAGCATCCGGCCCGGTGAGTAGGCGGGCCACCAGGTCGTCGCGTGCGCGCGCCAGGTCGGCGACCTCCCGCGCACGCGACACCAGCGCCCCGGCGGCCTGTTCGGCGCAGTCGATGGCGGTCGAGAGCTGCTCCCTGCGGATCGCGCCGTCCGGGTCGAGGATCCACAGCAGCCCGAGCAGGTTGTGGTTCCGGCGGATGGGCACGCACCAGCGGGCCCACATGTCGGCCTCGGGCACGGCCGGCACGTGTTCCGGCTCGTGGATGTCGGCGAGCCGGAATCGGCCGACGACGTCGGCGGCCTCGCGATCGACGCGCCGATGCAGAACCGTCCGTAGCCGGGTCCGGTCGACCGGGCCGACGGTGCTCCACCAGACCGGCTGTTGCTTTGCGTCCTCGATCAGTACCGACTGCCCGAGCGTCTCGGCCAGCCGGTCGACGAGGGCCTGAATGTTCGTCGGCGCGGTCATACCGTCGACCGACGGCCACCGCCGTCAGGCATCCAGTGCCGGGAAGTGAGTGTCACGATCCAGATCGTAGGTGCGTTTGACCGATCGCGGGCTGAGGAAGCGGATCAGATTCCATTCCGTGCCCGCCTTGTCGTTGGTGCCGGATGCGCGGCCGCCGCCGAACGGCTGCTGGCCGACGATCGCTCCGGTGGGTTTGTCGTTGAGGTAGAAGTTGCCCGCCGAGTAGCGAAGGACGTCGGAGGCATGCGCAAGGACCGCCTCGTCGGCGGCGAAGACCGCGCCGGTGAGTCCGTACTCGCTGGATCCTTCGGCCAGCTCGAGCGCGGCGTCCCAGTCGTCGTACACGTAGGCGGCGAGGATCGGCGCGAAGAGTTCGTCGACCATGAACTCGGACATCGGATCGTCCACTTGCAGCAGCGTCGGCTGCACAAACCAGCCGCGCTCGCCGTCCGTCTCACCGCCGGCCAGCACACACCGCGCGGCGCGGGCCCGCGCGAGGGCAGCCTCGTGCTTGGCGAACTGCGCTTCGCTGATCACCGCACCGAGGTGCGTACCCGGGGCCGAGGGATCGCCGACCACGAGGCCGGACATCATCTCCTCGATGCGGGCGCGCAAGTCCGGCCACATCGCCGCGGGGACGTAGAGGCGCGATGCGGCCGCGCACTTCTGGCCCTGGTAATCGAAGGCGCCGCGGACGCAGGCGACGGCGAGTGCCGCCACGTCGGCGGTGGGATGGGCGAGGATGTAGTCCTTACCACCGGCCTCTCCGACGATCCGCGGGTAGTCACGGTAGTTCTCGATGTTCTCGCCGACCGTCTTCCAGATGTGGCGCAGGGTGGCGCTCGATCCGGTGAAATGGACGGCCGACAGCCGCGGGTCGGTGAGTGCGACGTCGCCGATCACTCGGCCGTCGCCGGGCAGCAGGGAGATCACGCCGGCGGGCAGGCCGGCCTCTCGGAGCAGTTGCAGGGAGAGGTGGGCCACCAGGGTCGCGCTCTCTGCGGGCTTCCACAGCACGGTATTCCCGAGCAGCGCCGGACCGAAGGCGAGATTGTTCATCGAGGTGAAGTTGAACGGCGAGACCGCGAAGACGAAGCCTTCCAGCGGCCGGTACTCGACGTGATTGGCCACCCCGGGCGGCGAGTACGGCTGGACGGCCGTGATGGTGGCGAGGTTGGCCGCGTTGGCGCGCAGGAAGTCGGCAGCCTCGGCGACATCGCCGTCGGCCTGGCCTGGTGTCTTGGACAGTTCCAGGATGGTCGCGGCCACCAGCCGGGAACGCCACTGGTCCTGCTCGATCAGGTCCGCGGCCCGCAGGAAGATCGCGGCGCGCTCCTGCGCGGGCGTCGTGGCCCACTCGTGGGCGCAGGCCGCGGCGGCTTCGATGGCAGACTCCACCTCGGTCGCGCCCGCGGTATGGAACCGGCCGAGCGTGGTCGAGTGGTCGTGCGGCAGGCGGATGGGCATCGTGGCACCGGTCCGGACCTCCCGGCCGGCGACGATCACCGGCAGGTCGTAGTCCGCGCCGCGCAGCGCGGTGAGCTCGGCGTCCAGGGCGGCTCGCTCCGCCGATCCCGGCCGGTACGCGCGGCCCGCGGCCGGGATGAAGGGGGCGGCGGGCGATGAGGCGGTGGTGCTGGTCATGGACCGCACGCTAGGACGTGCGCGCCGGCGGCGCTTCGGAACGTCGACGGACTCTCGTCGCGCACCTTCGACGTGTGTCGAAACCGGGCGCTCGCCCTGGGAGGGATCTCGACTCCGCTCGATCATCGTGGGGCCATGCCGCTCGCCGTACGACCGCGCGTCCGTCGACTTCGCTCAGGAGCTGCCGCCACAGGTGGTTCCTGAGCTTGTCGAAGGGCTCCGCCACGCATGCTCAGGACCCGCGACCTCGAGACCACGAACGGACTTGTGACTCAGATCGCACCCTGACGCCCGCGCAGGCCGGAAGCCCTGGTCCGGCGCGGCGGACGTTCTTACGCTTGGTCCGACCAGAAGAGGGACTGCCTCGCCTCGACACGACTCCAAGGGACGGCCCACATGAGCGAACTCCTCACCGCCGACGAATACCGCGCGCTCGCCGCCGAGATCAGCGCCCCACAGGGCGCCTTCATCGGCGGCGAGTTTCGTCCGGCGCGGTCCGGACGGACCTTCACCAGCAGCAATCCGGCGACCGGCGCCCCGCTCGCCGAGGTCGCGGCCTGCGACGCGGACGACGTCGACGACGCCGTGGCCGCCGCGCGCGCCGCGTTCGACGGCGGCGTCTGGTCGCGCAGCCATCCGGCCGAACGCAAGAAAGTGCTGCTGCGGCTGGCCGATCTGATCGACGCGAACTCGCGGTCGCTGGCGCTCCTGGAGAGCATCGACAGCGGCAAGCCGATCCTGGAATGCGAGACGGTCGACGTCCCCGAGACCGCCGAGGTGATCCGGTGGCACGCCGAGTCGATCGACAAGATCTACGACCAGGTCTCGCCGCCGTCCAACGACCACATCGCGATGATCGTCCGCGAGCCGATCGGCGTCGCCGGACTGGTCCTGCCCTGGAACTTCCCGCTGATGATGCTCGCCTGGAAGATCGGGCCGGCGCTCGCGGCCGGCTGCTCGGTGGTGGTGAAGCCCGCCGAGGAGACCTCGCTGTCGACGCTGGCGGTGGCCGGGCTGCTGAACGAGGCGGGTATCCCGCCGGGCGTCGTCAACGTCGTCCCGGGCACCGGCCCCGAATGCGGCGAGCCGCTCGGGCGGCACCCCGGCGTCGACATGATCAGCTTCACCGGGTCCACCGAGACGGGCCGCCGCTTCCTGCACTACTCGGCCGACAGCAACCTCAAGGAGGTCGTGCTGGAGATGGGTGGCAAGAACCCCTGCATCGTCATGGACGACGCCGAGGACCTCGAGTCGGTCGCCGAGAACGTGGTCGAGGGCGCCTTCTGGAACATGGGCGAGAACTGCTCGGCCGCGTCCCGGCTGATCGTTCACCGCGACATCAAGGATCGTCTCCTCGAGCAGGTGACGGCGGCGGCCGACCGGTGGCCGGTGGGCGATCCGCTCGATCCGGCGGTCCGGATCGGCGCCCTGGTCTCACCGGACCACTTCGCGAAGGTCAACGGCTACCTCGAGGCCGCCCGCGCCGAGAACGTGGTCTACGGCGGCGCGGTGGTCGCCGAGGGCATCATCGAGCCGACCATCGTGGAGATCACGCGCGATTCGGCGCTGGCGACCGAGGAGATCTTCGGCCCGATCGCGAGCGTGATCGTGGTCGACAGCCTGGAGGAGGCCATCGCGGTCGCCAACGACACCGACTACGGGCTCGCCGCGTCGGTCTTCACCGCCAACGGCAAGCGCGCCCTCCGCGCCGCCCGGGAACTGCGGGCCGGAACCGTCACCGTCAACTGCTTCGGCGAGGGCGATCTGACCACGCCGTTCGGCGGCTACAAGCAGTCCGGCTTCGGCGGGCGCGACAACTCGCTCCACGCCCATGACCAATACACCCAGCTCAAGACCATCTGGCTCGACCTCAGCTAAGGAGACTCCTTCATGACCGACTTCCTCTTCTCCGGACTCAACCTCGCCGTCGCCACCCCCTTCGACGAGGACGGCAAGATCGACTACGCCGTCCTCGAGAACAACCTGGAGCGTTACATCGAGGCCGGCGTCGACGGCTTCGTCCTCAGCTCCGGCACCGGCATGCACGTCTACCTGTCCCGCGCGGAGTCCGACGAGCTCGTGACCCGCGCGAGCAAGATCATCGACGGCCGCGTCAAGGTCGTCGTGCAGACGTCCGCGCTGCTGCTCGACGACGTCCTCGACCGCACGCGTCACGCGAAGGACTCGGGCGCCGACGGCATCATGGTGCTGCCGCCGTTCTTCGAGGGCCCGAGCGACGACGACGGCGTCTTCGACTTCTACGCCGCGGTCGGCGAGGGCGGACTGCCCATCATCGGCTACAACGTGCCGGACGCCGTGGGCATCGGGGTCACCCCCGACCTGCTTCGCCGACTCGCCGAGATCCCGAACTTCGCCGCCGTCAAGGACAGCAGCAACGACTTCGCCGGGATGACCGACCTGATCCGCACCGGGGTGCCGGTGATGAACGGGATGGACTGCCTGGTGCCCTACGCCGCGTACGCGGGTGTCGCGGGCACCATCTGGGGCGGCGCCAACTTCGCTCCCCGCGAATGCGTCGCCGTGATGGACGCCATCAAGCGCGAGGACTGGACGCAGGTGCGTGACCTGTGGCGCGGGCTCGAGGAGGTCATGAACCTCATCTGCCAGGCCAACTTCGTCGAGTCCGTGTACGCCGCGGCCGCGATGACCGGCTACCCGGTCGGCTCACCGCGCCGCCCGCTGCGGGCGCTGTCGGCGGAGCGGCAGACGGCGCTGCGCGCCGCTCTCGGTGATCTGGTCTAGGCGCCGGAATGGGGGACGCCATGAAGGACGTCGTCATCGTCGGAGGCGGAATCGCCGGACTCTCGGCCGCGTGGCGTCTGCGCCACTACGACATCGCGCTGCTGGAAGCGGGCGACCGCGTCGGCGGCCGGATCCGCTCCGAGCGCCGCGGACCGTATTGGCTCAATTGGGGCGCCCATGTCTTCGCCGGGCCGGGGACGTCGACCGACCTGCTGCTCAACGAGGTGGGGATCACCGCGGTCACCGTGCCCGGTTCGCTGCAGGCCGTGTCGATGAACGGGACGTTCCTCGCCCAGGGCCGCATCGAGACCTATCCCTTCCGGATCCCGATGTCATGGGCCGACCGGATCGCGCTGATGAAGGCCGGTGCCAAGGTCGGCGCCGCGGTGCTCTCGAAGTACACGAAGGTGGTGAAGCAGCGTCCCGGCGAGTCGGGCGCGGCGCGGCAGCAGCGCATCTACGACTTCGAGAGCAGCCGGACGTTCCGTGATTTCGTCGGCGACCTGCCGCCGGATGCGGCCGCCATGCTGCGGACCACCGTCTCCCGCTCGGGCGGCGAGCCGGACGAGATCTCGGCCGGTGCGGGTATCGGATACTTCAGCCTGGTCCTCAACATCGGTGAAGGACTCGGTCGCGGGATCGTCGGGGGACCGTCGACGCTCACCGAGGCGATCGCGGTCGCGCTCGGCGACAGCCTGCACCTGGGTGCCGAGGTGCAGGAGATCGTGCACCGGTCCGACTCGGTCGTGGTGCGCTATCGCGAGGGTGATACCGACCACGAGGTCGAGGCACGCACCGTCGTCCTGGCCACGACCGCGGGTGTCGCGCATCGGGTCGGCGTCGACCTTCCCGGCGACATCCGGGAGGCGCTCGGCAACGTGCGCTACGGGCCGCATGTGAGCTCGGCCTTCCTGACCGACGAGACCACGCCGCGCACATGGGACGACGTCTACGCCGTGACCGCGCCGAAGCGATCGTTCGCCATCGCACTGAATCAGGCGAGCATCGTCCGGGGTCAGGAGAGCACCAGGCAGCCGGGCGGCAGTCTGATGACCTTCGCCCCCGCGCACCTGGGAGTCGCGCTGCTCGACAAGTCCGACGAGGAGATCGCCGAACTGCACTTGCGCGACCTCGACGAGGCGCTGGGCGGCGGCGTCGCCGACCACGTCGTCGAATCCCGGTCGGCACGCTGGGCCGAGGGCTCGCCGTACTGTTTCCCCGGCCGCGGTGCGCTGCAGCCGGCGCTGACCCGCCGGGGCGGCCGCGTGTTCCTCGCCGGGGACTTCCTCGGCACGCTCTACACGGAGACGGCGATCACCACCGGCTTCGCCGCCGCTCAGGAGGCGATGAGCGTGGTCTCCACCGACCGGCGCTAAGGCGTCTCGGCTCCGGGAGTGCGCGGCGGTCGTGCCGCGTACTCCCGGAGCGTGGCCAGCACCGGGTCCGCCACGGTGAACTCGGTCCGCGGTTCGGCACGCGGGGATCCGGGCGGCCGGATCCCGAGACCGGCGATGCGCTCGAGGTGTGCGCCGATGCGCTCGGGTCCTGCGGGCGCGAGTCTCGTCAGGTCGACGCCGAGGAGGAACATGCCGACCGAGGGGCACTCCGGGCCGGCGTCGAACGGCGGCGCGTCGACCGACCAATTGGCTCCCGACATGGTGGCGAGGAGTTCCACCAGCCAGGCGATGTTGGCGCCCTTGTAGCCGCCGAAGGGCAGCAGGGCGCCGGTCAGCGCCGCCACCGGGTCGGTCGCCGGACGCCCGTCGGCGTCGACGGCCCAGCCTTCCGGAATCGATTCACCCGCCTCGGCGGCCCGCCGGATGTTGACGTACGCGGTGGCGCTGGACGCCTGATCGACGGTGACGACCCGCCCCGCGCCGGACGGGAACGAGTACGCCAGCGGGTTGGTGCCGAGCACCCGGCCGGTGCCGGGCGCGGTGGACAGGAGGGCGTTCGAGTTGACGGCGCCGACCGCCGCCAGCCCCGCCGAAGCCAGGCGCTCGGTGAACCAGCCGAGTTGTCCGCTCGCGAACGCCTCGGATTGGACGAAGGCGACCACGCCGAGTGAACGAGCCGCCTCGACGAGATCCCCGAAGGCGGCGTCGAAGCCGGTGTGAAAGGGGCCCTTGTCCGCGGAGCAGGAGATCAGCCCCGGGGCCACGCGGGTCAGCACAGGTGCCGGCGCCGGGTTCAGCGAGCCGGACTCCGCCGCGCGGAGATAGTCGAGCAGATGGGTCACTCCGACCTCCGGCCTGCCCCGGTCCTCGGCGAAGAGTGCGGCCTCGGTGAGCACCGCGGCGGTGCGGGTGGCGAATCCGGCGCCGGTGAGGGCGGAGTCGGCGAGGGCTGCGAGGTCGGAACGGCTGACGGTCGTCTCCGCGGCCAGTGACATGGGCGAGTCTCTTTCGTGGCTGGATCATCGGTGCGGCGCCCTGGGCGCGCACCGATAATGGTGACCCGGCGCGGGCTCCGCGGGGATCACTTCGGGGAACCGGTCTGGCGGCTGCCGTGTCGCGCCGGCGGACTTGCGTCGTCCAGCCGATTCTGGACGACGCTGGCACTACCTGACCAGCGTCATCCAGATCCGTCGGCACGGTGGAGGTTCGCCAGCGCGGTTCGTCGATGACACCGGCACCGGTGCTCCGAATCCGGACGATACGCTGACCGAATGAGTGCGAACACTGATTCGGGCGTCCGGTCGGTGCATCGGGCCGTGTCGATCCTGCAGGTGCTCGCCCGGACCGGCCCGGTGGGCGTCAGCCGGATCGCCGAGGAGGTCGGCATCCACAAGTCCACGGCCTTCCGCCTGCTCGCCACCCTGGAGGCGCGCGGCCTGGTCGACCAGAACGCCAGCCGCGGCGAATACCGGCTCGGCGACGGCGTGGTCGGACTCGCCGCCGGCGTGACGCAGCGGCACGACATCTCGGTGATCAGCCGCGCGGTCTGCACCGAACTGGCCCAAGAGGTCGGCGAGACGGTGAACATCACCGTGCGCGAGGGCTTCGAACTGGTCACGCTGGACCAGGTGGTCGGCGCCTCGGCGATCACCACCGTCAACTGGACCGGGCAGCGCCAGCAGCTGCACGCCACCGCCGGCGGCAAGGTGTTCCTGGCCGCCATGAACGACGACGAGCTCGACGAGTATCTGACCACGCCGCTGCCGCGCTACACCGAGTTCACGCTCACCGATCCGGCGGCACTGCGCGCCGACATCGAACGGGTCCGCGAACTGGGCTACTCGTACACCGGGGAAGAGCTGGAGATCGGGCTGGCCGCGATCGGCGCGCCGATCCGCTCCCTGCGCGGCGACGTCGAGGCGGCGCTGGCGATCTCGGGACCGTCGTTCCGGGTCAACCGGGAGACGCTGCCCGGACTCATCGAGGAGTTGCTGGCCGCCGCGTCGTCGATCTCGGCGCGCAACGGGTATCCGCTGCCCGGCTGAGCACCGACTCCGGCCTGCGGCAACCTACCTTTCGGTAGCCGTTGACAGGCGCCGGTGTCTGCCGTCACACTGTTTCATACAGTGGTTGTGTTTCATACAACGAAACACGCGTCTGTTCAGCCCCCAGAACCGCGCTGCCGCTCCGGCGCACGCATGACGAAGACAAGGAGTCGACGTTGACCGCGATCCTCCCCGCACCCGAATCCGCCGTCGTCCCGCCGCGATCCCGCGCCGCCGAGCTGGTCGCCCGCCGCGTCCCGGGCTTCAGTCTGGAGACCCCCTTCTACACCGACCCGGACATCTACGACCTCGACGTCGAGCTGATCTTCGGCCGCCACTGGATCTTCGTCGCCGCCGAGGCCGAGATCCCGGAGGAGGGCGACTACGTCACGGTCGAGATCGGCAACGAGTCGGTCATCGTCGTGCGCGACGACGACATGAACGTGAACGCCTTCCGCAACGTCTGCCGGCACCGCGGTGCCCGGCTGCTCGACGGCCGCTGCGGTGCCGTCGGCAACATCGTCTGTCCGTACCACCAGTGGACCTACGGCACCGACGGTGCGCTGCGTTTCGCCGAGAATCAGGGGGAGGGCTTCGACAAGACCAGGTTCGGGCTTCGCCCGGTCCACGTGCGCGCGATCGCCGGCCTGATCTTCCTGTGCCTCGCCGACGAGGCCCCCACCGACATCGACGAGTTCGCCGCGGCCGTCGAGCCCTACCTCGCGCCGTACGACCTCCGCGGTGCCAAGGTGGCCCACCAGACGTCCATCATCGAGGACGGCAACTGGAAGCTCACCATGGAGAACAACCGCGAGTGCCACCACTGCGAGGCCAACCACCCGGAGCTGCTGGGCGCGTACTTCCCGTTCCACCGCTTCGAGGAGTCGCGGGTGCCGGCCCGCCAGAAGCCCGTCTTCGAGCGCTACCAGGCCGCCAACGAGGCGCTGTCGGCCGCACGCGAGGCCATCGGCTTCCCGTCCGCGCACATCCGCGAACTCGACAGCCGGGTCACCGGCTTCATGGTCGATCACATGCCGCTCCAGGGGAAGGGTGCGTCGTACGGCGACGACGGCGCCCAGCTGTCCACCAGGCTGATGGGCTCGATCGTCGACCCGGTGTTCGGCGACTTCCACATCCACACCCAGCCCAACGGGTGGTTCCACATGCTCGGCGACTGCGCCGTCGTGTTCTCAGTGCTGCCCGTCTCGCCGAACAAGACCCTGGTCCGGTCCACCTGGCTGGTGCATCCGGATGCGGTCGAGGGCGTCGACTACGACCTCGACAAGCTGATCTTCGTCTGGGAGCAGACCAACGCCGAGGACTGCAGCCTGGTCGAGCGGACGCAGAACGGCGTCGCCGATCCCGGCTACGTGCCCGGTCCCTACGGTGTGGTCGAGGACGACGTCGAGGCCTTCGTCGCCTGGTACATCAAGCGTCTCGGCGCAGAACTGGCGAAGGGCGCATGACCGCCGTGCTGGAACCCTCCGCCGTCTACGACGATGAGCCCCGTCTGCACGCGGGCCCGGGTGCGCCGGAGGTGTGGGAGACCACGGACCGCGTGACGCTGCGCTGCGCCGCGGTACTGCCGGTGACGCACGACATCCGCTCCTTCGTCTTCGAGCCCGTCGCGGCGCCGGGCGAGCAGGCCGGGGTCTTCTCCTTCGAACCGGGACAGTTCATCACCCTGCTGCTGGAGATCGACGGCATGCCGATCAGCCGGTGCTACACCATCTCGTCGCCGCCGACCCGTCCGCACCGCCTGGCCATCACGGTCAAGCGAGTGCCGGGCGGACCGGTGTCGAACTGGCTGCACGACAACATGGTTCCCGGCACCGAACTGACCGTCGCCGCTCCCGGCGGAGCGTTCACCTTCACCCCGCCGGAGGAGGGGTCTTACACCGACGGCAAGTACCTCTTCCTGTCGGCGGGCAGCGGGATCACGCCGCTGATGTCGATGACCCGGACCCTCGCGGATCTGGGCGCCGACGTCGACGTCGCCTTCGTGCACAGCGCACGTACCCCGGCCGACATCGTCTTCCGGCATGAGCTCTCCGCGCACGCGGCCCTCATGCCCGGACTGACGGTCAGCCACATCTGCGAGGACGACCACGCCAGCGAGGTGTGGACCGGTCCGCGCGGTCGTCTCACCCCGGAGCTGCTGTCCGCGCTGGTCCCGGACTTCCGTGAGCGCACCGTGTTCACCTGCGGCCCGGGACCGTACATGGCCGGCGTCAAGGACATCCTGACCGGTCTCGGTTTCGACATGGCGAACTACCACGAGGAGAGCTTCGTCTTCGCGGCCGCACCCGCGGTCGCCGAACCCTCGTCGCTCCCGGAGTCCTCGCCGCTCCCTGAGCCTGTCGAAGGATCGGACGACGTCGCCGTCCCGGCCGACCCGGCGGACGAGCCGTCGACCGGCTTCACCGTCGACTTCCCGAAGCTCGGCAAGTCGGTGGTCTGCCGCCCGGATCAGACCATCCTCGACGCGGCGTTGAAGGCCGGTATCCGGGTGGCCTCGGCCTGCGGTGAGGGCATGTGCGGCACCTGCAAGTCGTCGCTGCTGTGCGGTGAGGTCGACATGAACCACAACGGCGGTATCCGCCCCCGGGAGATCCGCGAGGGCAAGATCCTGCTCTGCTGCTCCACCCCGAAGGGTGATCTGCAGATCGAACACTGAGCCGCTCGCCTGCTGTCTGGTGGTCGCCGGACGACCATCAGACAGCAGGCGACGCGCGCGACCGACACGAGAACGGAGGGTGTGGTGCGCCTCGCCCGCATGATCAACGCCGTCGACGTCCACGCCGACGGTCTTCCCGGCCGGGTCATCACCGGCGGCGTCGGCGACGTGCCCGGCGACACCATGCTCGCCAAGGCCCGGTACCTGGAGACCGAGGCCGACGGGCTGCGGAAGCTGATGCTCAACGAGCCGCGCGGCTACCCGGGGATGTGCGCCAACCTGGTGCTGCCGTCGAACCATCCCGACGCCGACTACGGGTACGTGATCATGGAGCACGTCGAATACCCCGCGATGTCCGGGAGCAACACGATCTGCGTGGCCACCGTGCTGATCGAGACCGGCATGGTCCCGGTCACCGAACCGGTCACCGAGTTCACCCTGGAAGCGCCGGCCGGCCCGATCCGGATCCGTGCGACCGTCGAGCACGGCAAGGCCACCTCGATCACCTTCCGCAATCAGCCGGCGTACGCCGCGCACCTCGACGTACCGGTCGAGATCCCGGGCATCGGCACCGTCACCGCCGACATCGCCTGGGGCGGAATGTGTTACGCGATCGCCGACGCCGACCAGTTCGGCCTGAGTCTGCTGCCCGAGGAGGGGCGACGGATCGTCGAATGCGGGCAGAAGCTGACGCTCGCCGCGCGGGAACAGTACGACGTCGTCCATCCGGTTGACCCCTCGCTGGCCGGGGTCAGCATCTCGCAGCTCTCCGGCCCGCCGCACCGGCCGGAGAATCATCGGCGCAACGCCGTGACCATGCCCTCCGGCCTCGCGCGGTGGGATGCGCCGGGCAGTTTCCTCGGCTGCATCGACCGGTCACCGTGCGGCACCGGCACCTCGGCGAAGATGGCGACCCTGCACGCCCGCGGGCGGCTCGGCGTGGGGGAGGAGTTCCGGCACGAAAGCGTCACCGGCACCGTCTTCACCGGCCGTATCGTGGAGGAGACCACCCTGAACGGTGTGCCGGCGATCATTCCGGAGATCACCGGCCACGCCTGGATCACCGGCTTCGCCAGCTACGTGCTGGACCCGACCGATCCGTTCCCGGCGGGCCTCACCGTCGGCGACATCTGGGCGCAGGTCTGAGGACGAGTTCACGCACATCGGACAAGAGGAGCGACATGCGCATCGGCATCATCGGGGTGGGCGGCATCGCGAAGGCGATCGTCGAGGGACTGTGCGGCCTGGCGGATCCGCCGCGGGTCCTGCTGTCACCGCGCGGCGCGGCGGTCGGCGCCGAGCTGGCCGCGCGCTTCGACACCGCGGCGGTGTGTGCGAGTAATCAAGAGGTGGCCGACGGCGCGGATCTGGTGATCATCGCGCTGCGCACCGAGCAGTGCGCGGATGCCGTCGCGGGGCTGCGGCTGCGGCCCGAACAGGTGGTCGTGAACGTGATGGCCTCCGTCGGCACGGCGCAGCTGCGCGAGATGCTCGAGACGCAGGTGCCGATCGTGCGGGCCATGCCGCTGCAGGCCGTACGCGAACGCGGGTGCGTCACCGTCACCTTCCCGTCGCACCCCGACGTGGACGCCCTGTTCGACCTGCTCGGCGGGACGCTGCCGGTCGCCGACGAGGCGGCCTTCACCGTCTTCTGCGGACTCTCGGGCACCATGAGCACCCATTACGGATACCTGACCGCGCTCGCCGCCTGGGCCACGGCGCACGGGATCCCCGGCGACGACGCCGAGCGCTTCCTGCGCAGCCTCTTCGCCGGCATCGGCCGCTCGCTGGACGATCCGGACCGGTCGCTGGCGCAACTGCGCGACGAGCACGAGACCCCCGGCGGCTCCAACGAACGCGTGCGCGTGCGGTGGTTCGAGCCCGCTGAACCCGCCCTGCACGACGTGCTCGACGCGCTTCTCACCGACTTGCGCGACTGACCCGTCGGGCACCCCGGTCCAGGGTGCCCGGCACCCCCGCCTCGTTCTCGCCCCCTCGGCCGAGGGGGCGAGAACGAGGAACGCGGCGACGGGGCGGTCGAGGAGACGCGCTCGTCAGGCGGGCGGCACCGTCGACGGCAGGAACGGGATCGCCGGCAGCCACACCAGCTGTCCCCGGCCGGCTTTCACCGTGCCGGTGATCGCGTAGACGAGCTGAATCGCGCCCAGCACGAAGTAGCTGATGATGAACCCCGTCATGATCGCGTCCAGCACCGGGGGCGGTTGCACGCCGCCGGACTCCCGCGGTGTTCCGGTCAGTTGGGTGAGGAGCACGACGACGCCCATCAGCACCGCCCAGGTGAGCTGGGTGAGGCCCCAGTTGGCGGCGCGGCGGCCGTTCTCCGCGGCCAGGCCGCCGTGCTTGCGCTGTTTCCGGCCGGCGATCACCTGGGCGACTCCGGCGATGAGCACGTTGAAGAACGGGATCGGGATGTAGGCGAGAAAACCGAGGGCCCAGGCCACCGTGCCGTTCGGCGGTGGCGGCCGGTACCCGGCCGGCATCGCGTACCCGGTCGTCCCGCGTTGTGGAGCGGGCAGTTCTGATGGTGGCGGTGCGGTCACGCGCAAAAGCGTACCGTAATGTTCTTTTCTAGCCGGGACGGCCGCCGAAGGGCTCCGCTCGACTCAGTCCTCCCAGGGGAAGGTGTCGAGGCGCACTGGGCCGTCGGCGGTGATCAGGACCTGGGTCTCGAGTTTGATCGATTCGCTGCCCTGTTCGGCGATCAGGCTCTCGACGTTGATCACCATGTTCTCCTCGAATCCGCCGCGGCTGTAGTCCGGGTCGAAGTCGGGGTGCAGCGGGATGAACGGCCATTCGTCGGCCATGCCGCTGCCGTGCACGGCACAGGTGTACTTGTACGGCTGATACTTCTCCGGGATCCGCCACGACTTGGCGTTGAACTCCTCGAACGACATGCCGGGCCACAGCAGAGCCGTGTTGTGTTCGATCTGGTCGCGGGCGGCGGCGTACAGCTCGCGCTGCTTCGGCGTGAACGGCACGTGCCCGCACGTCCACGACCGCGACAGGTCGGCGAGGTAGCTGTACGGGCCGACCATGTCGGTGTCGAAGGCGATGATCTCGCCGAGCTGGACCCGCCGGTCGGAGCACTCCGAGTACCACGGATTGGTGTGCGGACCGGACAGCAGGAGTTTGGTCTCCAGGTACTGTCCGCCGGAGCGGGCGTTCTCGAAGTGCAGTTCGGCCCAGATCTCGTTCTCGGTGCGGCCGGGCTCGGAGGCCTCGTAGACGCGGGCCATTCCGGCCTCGCAGACCCGGATGGTCCAGCGCATCAGTTCCAGCTCGTCGGCGCTCTTGATCGCCCGCGCCCGTTCGGTGAGACGGCCGCCGTCGATCACGTCCACACCGAGCTTCGCCAGCGCGTCGACGCCGGCCGGATCGATCCGGTCGGCGGCGATCTGGCGATGCCCCGGCCCGAGTGCTTCGCGGATCTCCGCCGCCCACGACTCGACGCTGCGGTCGACGGCGTCGCCCTTGGTCAGGTACATCCATGACGTCGCCAGACGCACCTCGTCGATCCCGGGCAGGCCGTCGTTGACGTGCAGTGCCCCCTCGAACTCGAACATGATCGCCGGACCGTCGGCGACGATCAGCGCGTACCGGCACGGGTCGTGCATGGTCCAGACCATCATGTTCGACGAGTCCAGCGCGTACCGGATGTTCACCGGGTCGTACAGCAGGATGGCGGCGCAGTCGTGCACGGCGAGCTGCTCGCGGATCCGGCCGAGCCGGTAGCGCCGCGCACGATCGAGGACGTCGTCGCCGATGGTGCTGATCAATGGTTTGTCGGCGCCCTCGGGATTGAGGTAGGCACGCTTGCGCGGATCGTGGAAGACCTCGGTGGACGACGCGGTCATCTCAGTCCTCCCAGGGGAACGTGTCGAGGCGCACGGCGCCGTCGGCGGTGATCAGGACCTGGGTCTCGAGTTTGATCGATTCGCTGCCCTGTTCGGCGATCAGGCTCTCGACGTTGATCACCATGTTCTCCTCGAACGCGCCGCGGCTGTAATCGGGGTCGAAGTCGGGGTGCAGCGGGATAAACGGCCATTCGTCGGCCATGCCGCTGCCGTGGATCGCGCAGGTGTACTTGTACGGCTGGTACTTCTCCGGGATCTGCCACGAGCGCGCGTTGAACTCCTCGAAGCTCAGACCCGGAGCGAGCAGGGCCAGATTGTGTTCGATCTGGTCGCGGGCCGCCGCGTACAGCTCGCGCTGCTTCGGCGTGAACGGCACGTGCCCGCACGTCCACGACCGCGACAGGTCGGCGAGGTACCCGTACGGGCCGACCATGTCGGTGTCGAACGCGATGATCTCCCCGAGCCGTGCCTTCCGGGACGAGCACTCGTTGAACCACGGATTGGTGCGGGGGCCGGAGGAGAGGAGCTTGGTCTCCAGGTACTCGCCGCCGGACCGGGCGTTCTCGAAGTGCAGCTCGGCCCAGATCTCCTGCTCGGTGCGCCCGGGCTCGGAGGCCTCGTAGACGCGGGCCATCCCCGCCTCGCAGACGCGGATGGTCCAGCGCATCAGTTCCAGCTCGTCGGCGCTCTTGATCGACCGCGCCCGCTCGGTCAGCGGTCCGGCGTCGACGACGTCGATGCCCAGCGCCGCCAGCGCGTCGACGCCCGGCCGGTCGAGCCGGTCCGCCGCGAGCGTGCCGCGGCCGCCGAGCAGCTCGCGGACCTCCGCCGCCCACGACTCGACCTTGGTCTTCACCGCGTCGCCGGCGGTGAGGAACATCCAGGTCGTGGCCTCGCGGATCTCGTCGACACCGGGGAGTCCCGCGCTGAGGTGCAGGGCGCCCTCGGACTCGAACATCACGACGGGGCCGTCGGCGATGATCAGCGCGTAGCGGACCGGGTCGTGCATGGTCCAGATCGCCATGTTCGACGAATCCAGCGCGTACCGGATGTTCACCGGATCGTAGAGGAGCATTCCGGCGTGCCCGTGCGTGGCGATCTGTTCCCGGATGCGGCCGAGCCGATAGCGGCGGGCACGGTCGAGGACGTCGTCGCCGATCGTGCTGATCAGCGGCTTGTCCGCACCCTCCGGGTTGAAATACGCGCGCTTGCGGGGGTCGTGAAAGACCTCGGTGGAACTCTCCATGGCGGTCGACTCCTCTGTCGATGAAAATACTCCGGCGGGGCTGTCGCCGGAGGAGCTCAGCGGGCGGTGCCCGACATCGCCAGCACGCGTTCGGCGCGCCGGGCCACCGGCAGGTCGACGAACTCGCCGTCCGGCATCCGGAGGGCGCCGCGCCCGGCCTGCTCGAAGGCGTCGAGCACGGCGCGGGCCCAGGCCACCTCGTCCGACGACGGGGTGAAGGCGGCGTGGATGGCGGGCAGCTGCTTGGGGTGGATCGCGGACTTGCCGAAGAAGCCGAGCGAGCGCGCGAACTCCGACTCCGTGCGCAGCCCGGCGTCGTCGTCGAGCCGCGCGTAGACACTGTCGATCGGCGGCTCGATGCCGGCCGCCCGCGAGCAGATCACCAGGTGGCTGCGGGCATGGAGCAGCGCGAGGGGATGGCCGTCGGTGTGCAGGTCCTTGCGCAGGTCCACGCCGCCGATCGACAGGTTCCGCACATTCGGTGCGGTCGCGATCTCCTGGGCGGCGAGCAGACCGCGCGCGCTCTCGATGGCGCAGATCAGGGCCACGCCGGGTGCGCGGCGGCGGACCCAGTCGACGTCGCCGGGCGACTCGACCTTGGGGATCCGGATGCCGCGGACCCGCCCGGCCACCGCACCCAGGTCGCGGGCGGCGGTCTCGGTGCGCGGGGCGTTGATCCGGACCCAGGCGGGCGCGTCGTCGGGCGCCGCTTCGAGAGCGGCGGCGACCCGGGTGCGGGCGAGATCCTTGTCGGGCTCGGGCACCGAGTCCTCCAGATCGAACATCACCGCGTCGGCGCCCGCGGTGAACGCCTTGCCGATCAGCTTCTCGTTGTGCCCCGGAATGAACAGGTAGCTGCGTTCCATTCAGATCACTCCGGCGTCGTGCAGTTCGGAGACCCGGTCGGGGGACAGCCCGAGTTCGGCGAACACCGCGTCGTTGTCCTGGCCCAGCCGGCGGCCGCCCCAGCGGATCGACCCGGGGGTCTCGCTCATCCGGAAGATCAGGTTCTGCATCTTCAGCGGTCCCAGATCCTCGTCGTCGATGGTGGTGATCGACTCCCGCTCGCGGATGTGCGGATCGCGCATCAGCTGCTCGACGTTGTAGATCGGCGCGATCGCGGCGCCGGCCTCCTCGAACGAGGTGACCACCTCCTCGAAGTCGCGGGCGGCGATCCACGACTGGACGGCGCCGTCGAGCAGTTCGGCACGACGGCTCCGCTCACCGGCGGAGGAGAACCACGGCTCGTCGATCACGTCCTCGCGCCCGACCAGCCGCATCACGCGCTCGGCGATCGAGGTGGCGCTCGCCGAGATGGCGACCCAGCGGCCGTCGCGCGTCAGGTACGTGTTGCGCGGGGCGTTGTTCGGCGACCGGTTGCCGTGTCGGCTGGCGATGATGCCCAGCTGGTCGTACACGGTGGGACCGGGGCCGAGGATGCCCAGCAGCGGTTCCAGCAGCGCCAGGTCGATCACCTGGCCGCGGCCGCCGTTCACGTCGCGGTTGTAGAGGGCGGTCATCACGGCGTACGCGCCGGTCAGACCCGCGACGCCGTCGGCCAGGCCGAACGGCGGCAGGGTGGGCGGGCCGTCTTCCTGACCGGTCTGGTGCGCGAACCCGCTCATCGCCTCCATCAGGGTGCCGAATGCGCGGCGCCGGGCGTACGGGCCGGTCTGGCCGAAGCCGGTGACCCGCAGCATGATCAGCCGCGGATTGATCTCCAGCAGCGTGTCCGGCCCGACGCCCCAGCCCTCCAGGACGCCCGGCCGGAAGTTCTCGACGATCACGTCGGCCTCGGCGACCAGCTCGCGCAGGATGTCGGCGCCCTCGGGGCGGCCGATGTTCAGGGTGATGGTGCGCTTGTTCCGGGCGATCACCTTCCACCACAGGCCGTGGCCGTCGCGGTTGAGGCCGTGTGACCGGGCCGGGTCGCCCTTCGGGTGCTCCACCTTGATCACGTCGGCGCCCATGTCGCCGAGAAGCATCGCGGTGATCGGTGCGGCGTACACGGTGCTGACGTCGAGCACTCGGATACCGGTCAGCGGGCCGGTGGCCGGGGCGGTGTCGGTCGGGTGGTCGATGATGGCGGTCATGCGATCTCGTTTCGCTTCTCGGGTGGACCGGGTGCGAAACAGTCTGTGGCCAGGGGGTGAACGTGCTGAACCGGTACGGAGCGGTAACCGCGGGGCGAGTCAGAAGTCCGTGATCGGGATGCGGAGACGACGAAGGGCGGCCCGGGAATCCCGGACCGCCCTTCGGACTGCTGTGCGGCGTCGGTCAGACGACGCGGAAGTTGCCGTAGCCGTGCTGGTTCAGGCGCTTCATGATGACGTTCATGTTGGTACCGGTCTCCGGGCCGAGGCAGGAGACGAAGTAGTAGGCGTTGACCATGCCGACCAGCTTGGTGCCCACGACCACCGGGCTGCCCGAGTCGCCCTCGATCACGCACATCTGCGAGAAGTGCGCGACGTTGTCGGAGAACCAGGTGACACCGCAGGTGTGACCGGTGGTGCGGCCCTCCTTGCAGATGACGGTCGGGAAGTTGACCGGCGCGGTGCTGATGCCGGTGATGGTGACGCCGCCGACGGTGCGGACCGGGCGGACCTTGTCCGGGTAGAGCTGGATGACGGCGATGTCCAGGTCGTCGTCGCTCACGACGAACTTGCCGATGTCACCGCGGTTCGGGTACTGCTCGGACAGCACGCGCTGGCCCACCTTGCCGCAGTGGCCTGCGGTCAGGGCGATCAGCTCGCCGCGGTGCTTGCCCGAGGTGGGCCGGCCCACGGCGGTGACGGTGCACGCCGCCGCGTTGTTGCCGCCCTTGAGGATCAGGATGGGCGTACCGCCGCCGACCGCCGTCTTCGGGGGTGCGGCCTGCGCGGTGCCCTGTCCGACGCCCACCAGGGCGATGATCGCGGCGAAAACCGCCGCGAAGACCAGGATGGTCTTCTTCATGTAACTACTCCGCTCGCTTGTCCCCGGCACAGCGGCCGGAGCATGGGACTGCCTCACCCTATGTGAAGGTCTCGCCGATCCCCGTCATCGGAAAGCACAGCGCTATCGGGCTGTGACAGAAATGAGACACCGCGGTCAATATACCTGGCACGCCGTGTCGCACACCACACTCGCAGGTGGGCGGGTGTGCCCGCACAGGTGGCGCCGCCTAAAGTGGTCCCGACAGACGCGTGTCTCTGCGCGCCGCCGTCATCCGGACCGAAGAACCCGATGAATCTGGAGAAACCATAGTGACCGCACCCGGCCGTCCTGTTGTTCTGATCGCCGACAAGCTCGCCCCGTCGACCGTGGAGGCACTCGGCGGCGACGTCGAGGTCCGCTGGGTGGACGGTCCGGACCGCCCGAAGCTGCTGGAGGCCGTCGCCGACGCCGACGCGATCCTGGTCCGCTCGGCCACCACCGTCGACGCCGAGGTGCTCGACGCCGGGCCGAAGCTGAAGATCATCGCCCGCGCCGGTGTGGGCCTGGACAACGTCGACGTCCCCGCCGCCACCGAGCGCGGCGTCATGGTGGTCAACGCCCCGACGTCGAACATCCACTCCGCCGCCGAGCACGCCGTCGCGCTGCTGATGTCGGCCGCCCGTCAGGTGCCCGCCGCCGACGCGACCCTGAAGGCGAAGACCTGGAAGCGGTCGTCGTTCAGCGGCGTCGAGCTCTTCGACAAGACCGTCGGCGTGGTCGGCCTCGGCCGTATCGGCCAGCTGGTCGCCGCCCGCCTCGGCGCCTTCGAGACCCACCTCATCGCCTACGACCCCTACGTGTCGGCCGCCCGCGCCGCGCAGCTGGGTATCGAGCTGGTGAGCCTCGACGAGCTCCTCGAGCGCGCCGACTTCATCACCGTGCACCTCCCCAAGACCAAGGAGACCGCCGGCCTGATCGGCGCCGAGCAGCTGAAGCGCACCAAGGAAGGCGTGATCATCGTCAACGCCGCGCGCGGCGGCCTGATCGACGAGGCCGCGCTGGCCGAGGCGATCACCTCCGGGCACGTGCGCGCCGCCGGCCTGGACGTCTTCGCGACCGAACCGTGCACCGACTCGCCGCTGTTCGACCTGGATCAGGTCGTGGTGACCCCGCACCTGGGCGCTTCCACCGCCGAGGCCCAGGACCGCGCGGGCACCGACGTCGCCAAGAGCGTGCAGCTGGCGCTGTCCGGGCAGTTCGTGCCCGACGCCGTCAACATCACCGGCGGCCCGGTGGACGACGAGGTGGCCCCCTGGCTCGACCTGTCGCGCAAGCTCGGCCAGCTGGTCGGCGTCGTCGCCGACGGCCAGCCGACCAACATCATCGTCGAGATCCGCGGCGAGCTCGCGGCCCGCCCGGTCGACGTGCTCGGCCTCTCGGCGGTCCGCGGCCTGTTCTCCGCCGTCGTCGACGAGCCGGTCACCTTCGTCAACGCGCCGAGCGTCGCCGCCGAACGCGGCGTCAGCTACGACGTGGTCACCGCGAGCGAGAGCCCGAACCACCGCAGCATGATCGACGTCAAGGCCGTCTTCGCCGACGGGAGCCAGGTGAACGTGGCCGGCACCCTGACCGAGCCGCGCGAGGTCGAGAAGATCGTGAACATCAACGGCCGCAACTTCGATCTGCGCGCCGAGGGCAAGAACCTCATCATCAGCTACACCGACCAGCCGGGCAGCCTCGGCAAGATCGGCACCCTGCTGGGCAACGCCGGTGTCGACATCGTCGCCGCGGCGCTGGCCCAGGACCTGGAAGGCCCCGGCGCCACCACCATCCTGCGCGTCGACCGCACCGTGGATCCCGAGGTGGTCGAGGCCGTGGGCCAGGCCGTGTCGGCCACCCTGATCAAGCAGGTGGACTTCTCGTGAAGCTCGCGGTGATTCCCGGCGACGGCATCGGCCCGGAGGTCGTCGGACAGGCCCTGACCGTGCTCCGCAAGCTGCACCCGGAGGTGGAGACCACCGAGTACGACTTCGGCGCCCGCCGCTACCACGCGACCGGCGAGCTGCTGACCGACGACGACGTGGCCTCGCTCCGCGAGCACGACGCCATCCTGCTCGGCGCCATCGGTGATCCGTCGGTGCCGTCGGGTGTCCTGGAGCGCGGTTTCCTCCTGAAGCTGCGGTTCATCCTGGACCATCACGTCAACCTGCGGCCGTCGACGCTCTTCGAGGGCGTCGCCTCGCCGCTGTCCGGCGACCCGAAGATCGACTTCGTCGTGGTCCGCGAGGGCACCGAGGGCCCGTACACCGGCAACGGCGGCGCGATCCGCGTGGGCACCCCGCACGAGGTGGCCACCGAGGTCAGCGTCAACACCCGGTTCGGAGTGGAGCGCGTGGTGCGCGACGCCTTCGCCCGCGCCCAGGCGCGCGGTAAGAAGCTGACCCTGGTGCACAAGACCAACGTGCTCACCTTCGCCGGCTCGCTGTGGGCTCGCACCGTCGAGGAGGTGGCCGCCGAGTTCCCCGAGGTCGCCACCGACTACTGCCACGTGGACGCGGCCACCATCTACCTGGTGACCGACCCGGGCCGCTTCGACGTGATCGTCACCGACAACCTGTTCGGCGACATCATCACCGACCTGGCGGCGGCGGTCACCGGCGGTATCGGCCTGGCGGCGTCGGGCAACATCGATGCCACCCGCGCCAACCCGTCGATGTTCGAGCCGGTCCACGGCAGCGCCCCGGACATCGCCGGGCAGAACCTGGCGGACCCGACCGCGGCGATCCTCTCGGTCGCCCTGCTGCTGCGTCATCTGGGCGACGACGACGGTGCCGCCCGCATCGAGGCGGCGGTCGCCCGCGACGTCGCCGCCCGCGGCGACGAGCGCGGCTCGACCACCGAGGTCGGCGAACGGATCCTCGCCCTCGTCTGATCGTCGCCCCCTGAGCCGGGCGTGACCGCCGCTCCCTGAGCCGGGCGTGACCGCCGCTCCCTGAGCCGGGGCGAGGCGATAGCCGAGGCCCGAGTCGAAGGGTCGGCCCCCGGATGAGAGAAGCTGTGGCACAACGGATTCGCGTCCTGATCCCGGCGCTGCTGACCCTCGTGGTCGGCGGCGCCGGGATCGGCTGTCTCATGGCCTGGCGGCACGACCTCCCCGACCCGGTGGCCACCCACTGGAGCGGCCGCACCCCGAACGGTTTCACCTCGGTGACCGGCATGTTGTGGACGTACGCCGTGATCACCGCGGTGGGCGTGCTGCTCTGCCTCGTCACCCTGATCCGCGCGGTGCCGTCGATCGCGCAGCGTCTCCTCGCCGGGATCGGTTGCGGTACCGCCGCCTTCGTCCTGATCCTGATGACCTTCGTGGCGGGATCGCAGCGCGGGGTGGCCGACGCGGCGGGCGAGCACATGCCGTTCTGGGTGATCGCGCCGTCGTTGATCGCCGGTCTGCTGCTCGGCGCGGCCGCCGCGTGGTCGGTGCCCTCGCGGCCGACGGGCAGATCGTTCGATCCGGTCGGCAGCGTGCCGGCCGGCGACGATCCGCCGCCGCTGCCCGCGCGCTGGTCCGGCGGCGGCGTCGAGGTGCGGCTGGATTCGTCGGGAGTCGTCTTCCGCGGACTGTGGGGCCTGGTGCGGATCACGGTCCCGCTCGACCGCGTGGTGCGCGCCGAGGTGGTGCCGGTCGACCCGTTCCGCGACTTCGGCGGCTGGGGGTATCGAGTCGCGTCGTTCGGAAAGCTGAAGGGCGCCAAGGGTTTCGTCTGGCGCGGCGGCGACGCCCTGCTCGTCGTCTATTCCGACGACGGTGGCCCGGACTCGCAGCGCCGGGAGATCGCGGTACTGCGCGACGCCGCGCCCGTCGCCGCGGCCGCCATCAATGCGACGACTCGCGGCCGCCGCCGGCCACCGCACCGTACGGAGTGAGACCGCCGGTCCCGGCTCCGATCCGATACGCTCGCCTCATGCCCGACGCGGGCCGCGGGCCGGGCAGGTCAAGGGGAGGGATACGCCGATGGCGCAGGACGAACCTACGGCGGTGACGCCGCCGGATCCGGAGCCCGGCTTCGCCGAGCGGGCCCGCGATCGCCTGCACGTGGCGCTGCTGTGGGGAATCGCCCTGGCGGTGCTGGTCGCGCTCTACTTCATCCTGGCCGCGTTCCTGCCGCGCTGGTGGGCGGGCCGGATCGGCGATGCCGTCGACGGTTCGTTCGCGCGGGGGACGTCGACCGGCCTGCTCATCGGCGCCTTCGGCATGGCGCTCACGCTGATCTTCCTCGGCTTGGCCGGGCTCAGTCTGGTCAAGCGCAGCAAGATCCCGGCGATCATCTTCGCCGTGCTGGGCCTGCTCGCGGCGATTCCCAATCTGCTGACCCTGTCGGTGGTGGTGGGCGACAGCAACGCCGCGCACGCCGGTGAGCGGATCTTCGACGTCCAGGCACCCGCGTTCCGCGCCGCGAGCGTCTGGGTTGTGATCATCGGGGCGGTCATCGGCCTGGTGGTCTGCTTCTACCTCGTGCGCTACGTCCGCCGGGGCGAGCAGCTGGCGGAGGCGCGGGCGGCGCTGGACGCACAGAAGTAGCGCGGACGCCCGGCCTCACGGGGCGAGGACGGCGGCCTCGGCGGCGAGAGCGGCGCGGACCGCGGACAGCGCGGGGTCGTCGCCCTGGGACGACCGCGCCGCGGTGAACACCGACCGCAGGGGATCGCCCGGAAGGTCCACCAGCCGGAGTTCCGGCCGGCGGCCGGCATGCACCAGGCCGGGCAGGAGGGCGACGGCGTTCCCCGACTCGATCAGCCGGACATGGGCCTGCAGGTCGGCCGTCTCGAACCGGACGTCGGGCTCGAAACCCGCACTGCGGCACAGTTGTTCGGCCCAGTGCCGGGAGGCCGCTCGCCGCGGCTCCATCACCCACGGCAGCCCGGCCGCATCGGCCAGCGTGGCGACCGCGTCGAATTCGGGTCGGCCGGCGGGCACCGCGAGCTGAATCCGGTCGCGGGTCAGCGGCTGACGGTCGAGGCCGCTGAACTGCACCGTGGCGTGCCCCGGATACTCCTCGGCGATCACCAGATCGAAGCCGCGCGCCCAGGTCTCGAAGTGCGCGGTCTCCGGCTCGTGCTGCACCACGTCGATGCGCAGGTTCGGGTGCTCGGTGCGGAGCCGATCGAGTACCTGCGGCAGCAGCGCCAGCATCACGGTCTGGAACGCGGCCACCCGGACGGTGCCGCTCACCGTGCCCTGGTGCCGCCGGATGCCCGACTCGATGCGTTCGATGTGGCTGAGCAGATCGTCGGCCTCGGCGGCGAGGTACTTGGCGGTCGCGGTCAGCGCCAGGTGGCGCCCGCTGCGCTGGAACAGCGGGACGCCCACTTCCCGCTCCAGCTGTGAGAGCTGCTGGGACACCGCGGACGGGCTGTAGTTGAGCGCCTCGGCGACGGCGATCACGGTGCCCCGCGACGACAGCTCGCGCAGCAGACGCAGCCTCTTCACTTCAAGCATCGGCAGCCTTCCGATCGTCGTCTCACCATTCGGCTCTCCTTAACGATATTGCACAGATAATTCCGCTGTACTTCATTGGCGACAGGGGTGACCATGGCTTCATCAGGCCGATGGACGTGTGCGGGAGCACATGCCGAGCACAGAAGAGGACGACATGACGAACGCGATCGAGGCGCAGCCGCGGGTACGGCCGCAGGACCTGGCCGATGACGCCATCGCGCTGGTGCAGCGCTGGCTGACCGAGGCCGAGCAGTATCCGGTCGACGCCTCCGCGAAGCGGCTGACCGGCGTCCTCAGCGACCCGAACGGCCTGGACTTCACCGTCGGATTCGTCGACGGCGTGGTGCGGCCGGAGGACCGCCGGGCCGCGGCGAAGAAGCTGAAGAACCTCGCGCCGCTGACCCCGAAGTTCCTGCCCGCACCGATGCGCGGCGCGGTCTCGCTCGGCGGGGTGATGGCGCAGTCGCTGCCGGGCGTGGTGGTGCCGACCGCGCGGCGCGTACTGCGCGAGATGGTCAGCCACCTCATCATCGACGCCTCCGACGACAAGCTCGGTCCCGCGATCGCGAAGATCAAGCGCGACGACGTCCGCCTCAACATCAATCTCCTCGGCGAGGCGATCCTCGGCGAGCACGAGGCGGAGCGCCGGCTCGCCGGGACGCACAAGCTCCTCGGCCGGCCGGACGTCGACTACGTCTCCATCAAGGTCTCCTCGACCGTCGCGCCGCACAACCACTGGGCCTTCGACGAGGCCGTCGAGTCGATCACCGAACAGCTGGTCCCGCTCTTCGAGCGTGCCGCGTCGGCGTCGCCGAGCAAGTTCATCAACCTGGACATGGAGGAGTACAAGGACCTCGGCCTCACCATCGCGGTCTTCAAGAAGATCCTGGACCGGCCCGAGTTCGCGTCCCTCTCGGCCGGCATCGTCCTGCAGGCGTACCTGCCCGACGCGCTCGGCGCGATGATGGATCTGCAGGACTGGGCCGCCGCTCGCGTCGCGTCCGGCGGTGCGCCGATCAAGGTGCGCGTGGTGAAGGGCGCCAATCTCCCGATGGAGCACGTCGACGCGGCGATCCACGGCTGGCCGTCGGCCACCTGGGGCTCCAAGCAGGAGTCGGACACCAGCTACAAGGCGGTGCTCGATTTCGCGCTCGACCCGGCGCGGGTCGCGAACGTGCGGATCGGGGTGGCCGGGCACAACCTGTTCGACGTCGCCCTCGCCTGGCTGCTCGCCACCCGGCGCGGCGCGCAGGACGGGATCGACGTCGAGATGCTGCTCGGCATGGCGACCGCGCAGGCCGAGGCGGTCAAGCGCGAGGTCGGCTCGCTGCTGCTGTACACGCCGGTGGTGCATCCGCAGGAGTTCGACGTCGCGATCGCCTACCTGATCCGCCGCCTGGAGGAGGGCGCGAGCCAGGAGAACTTCATGTCGGCCGTCTTCGAACTGAGCGACGACGCCGGCCTGTTCGCGCGGGAGAAGGCGCGCTTCCTGGCCTCCCTCGACGACCTGGCGGCGATCACCGCCGACGGCGACCGGCAACACTATGCGGTCCCCGAGCCCAACCGCCGCCAGGACCGCGGCCACTACGACGCCGACGGGGCGCAGGCCCGCGCCGACGCCCTGGTCGTCGCCGGGGCCCGCGGTGAGTTCGACAACACCCCCGACACCGACCCCGACCTGCCCGGCAACCGGGCGTGGGGCCGCGCGATCGCCGGCCGGATGGTCGGCTCGACGCTCGGCACCGATCTCGTCGCGTCGTCGATGGTCGATGACGAGGCCGCTCTCGATGCGGTGATCGCCGCGGGTGTGGCCGCCGCCGACGACTGGCAGTCGCTCTCGGCCGACGAGCGCGCCCGGATCCTGTACCGGGCCGGGGAACGGCTGGAAGCCCGGCGCGCCGATCTGCTCGAGGTGATGGGCTCGGAGTGCGGAAAGACCCTGGACCAGGGCGATCCGGAGGTTTCCGAGGCGATCGACTTCGCCAACTACTACGCCATGCTCGGCCAGCTGCTGGAGCAGACCGACGGCGCCGCGCCGCGGCCGCGCAAGCTGGTCGCGGTGATCCCGCCGTGGAACTTCCCGGTCGCGATCCCGGCCGGCGGCGTCCTCGCCGGCCTCGCCGCGGGCAGCTCGGTGATCATCAAGCCGGCGTCGAACTCGGCCCGCAGCGCCGCGGTGATGGTGGAGGCGCTGTGGGAGGCCGGGGTGCCGCGCGAGGTGCTGCAGTTCGTGCAGTTCGCCGACCGCACGCTCGGCTCCGAGCTGGTCGCCGACCCGCGCGTGGACCGGCTGATCCTCACCGGTGCGTACGAGACCGCCGAGAGCTTCCGTGCGCTGCGCCGTGACCTGCCGATCCTCGCCGAGACCAGCGGCAAGAACGCGATCATCGTCACCCCGTCGGCCGACCTCGACCTGGCCGCCAAGGACGTCGCGCTCTCCGCGTTCGGGCACGCCGGGCAGAAGTGCTCGGCGGCCTCGCTGGTGATCCTGGTCGGCTCGGTCGCGCGGTCCAAGCGCTTCCGCGGCCAGCTGATCGACGCCGTGACCTCGCTCAAGGTCGGCACCCCCGAGCACCTCGAGACGCAGATGGGCACCATCATCACCGCGCCCTCGGGCAAGCTGCTGCGCGGCCTCACCACGCTCGGCCCGGGGGAGAGCTGGCTGCTCAAGCCCGAACCGCTCGACAGCGACAGCCCGCTCGCCCTGGACAAGAAGGGCGGCAACCGGCTGTGGAGCCCGGGGGTGCGCGACGGAGTGCGCCGCGGCTCGGAGTACCACAAGACCGAATACTTCGGTCCCATCCTGGGCATCATGACCGCCGAGACGCTCGACGAGGCGATCGACATCGTCAACGAGATCGACTACGGCCTCACCAGCGGCCTGCACTCGCTCGATCGCGACGAGCTCGCGACCTGGCTGCGGCGGATCCAGGCGGGCAACGCCTACGTCAACCGCGGCATCACCGGTGCCATCGTGCGGCGCCAGTCGTTCGGCGGCTGGAAGAAGTCGGCGATCGGCGCGGGCACCAAGGCCGGCGGGCCCAACTACCTGCACGGTCTGGTCGACTGGGTCGACGCTCCGGTGACCGCCGGGGCCAACGCGCCGCGACCGGCCGCGGCCCCGTTGCTCGCCGCGGCCGAGCAGGCCGGGGTGACCGGTGCCGACATGTCGTGGCTGTCGTCGGCGCTGGCCTCCGACGCCGCCGCCTGGATCGACGAGTTCGGCATCGCCCGCGACGCCTCGCAGCTGGGTGTCGAGCGGAATCTGCTGCGCTACCTGCCGGTGCCGGTGACCATCCGGGCCGCCGCCGACGCGCCGCTGCACCAGTTGCTGCGCGTCGTCGGGGCGGGGCTGGCCGCGGGCGGGCGCCCGACGGTCAGTACGCCGCTCGCCCTGCCGGAGGCGGTCCAGTCGGCGCTGCGCGCCGCGGGCGTCGAACTGCGCTACCAGGACGAGGCGGGCTGGGCCGATCACCTGCGGGCCCTCGCCGCGCGGGACGGCGCGGACGCGAGCGCCCGGATCCGGATCGTCGCCGGTCCCTCGCGGGAGGCCCAGGTGGCGGCGGTGTACGAGGCCACCGACGGAAAGCCGGACATCGCCGTCTACGGCGGCGAGGTGGTCTCGGCCGGTCGCGTCGAGATGCTGCCGCACCTGCACGAGCAGGCCGTCTCGATCACCGCGCACCGCTTCGGCACCCCGAACCACCTGTCGGACGGGCTGATCTGATCATGACCGAACCATCGAATCGCCCGGTCCGCACCGTCGACTACCACACCGCGGGGGAGCCGTTCCGGATCGTCGCCGAGCCGCCCGTGCCGATCGACGGGGACACCGTCGCGAACCGCCGCGTCTCCGCCGTCGACGACGCCGGCGTCGACGGCCTCCGGAAGCTGCTGTGCTTCGAGCCGCGCGGACACGCCGACATGTACGGCGGCTTCCTCACCCCGCCGGACGACGACGGCGCGCACCTCGGGGTGCTGTTCTGGCACAAGGACGGGTTCTCCACCGCCTGCGGTCACGGCACTATCGCGCTCGGCGTGTGGGCGGTCGAATCCGGGCTCGTCGCGCCGTCGCCGACCGGAGTGACCGACGTGGTGGTGGACGTGCCGTCCGGCCGGGTGACCGCCCGCGTGCACTCCGACGGTGACCGCATCGGGGCGGTCGACTTCGTGAACGTCCCGAGCTACCGCCTGGCCGCGGACGTCACGGTGAACACCTCGCGCGGACCGCTCACCGTCGACATCGCCTTCGGCGGCGCGATCTACGCACACCTCGATGCGGCGAGCGTCGGCCTGACTGTGACACCGGAGCATTACCAGGATCTGATCGCGCTGGGCCGTGAGATCAAGTGGAAGCTGAACGACACCCCGCTGGCCCGGCACCCCGGCGACCCGCGGCTGAGCGGCATCTACGGGACCATCATCTACGAGGACCTTCCGGCCACGGAGTCCGGCGATCCGCACCAGCGGAACGTCACGATCTTCGCCGACGGGGAGGTGGACCGCTCACCGTGCGGCTCCGGCACGTGCTCCCGCGTCGCGGTGCTGGCCGCGCAGGGCGCGCTGGCACCGGGCCAGACTCTGGTGCACGATTCGATCGTCGGAACCCGCTTCCACGCGACGATCGTCGAGGAGACCGTGGCCGAGGGATTCCCCGCGGTGATTCCGCAGGTCACCGGCATGGCCTACCGGACCGGCCGCAGCGAGTTCGAACTCGACCCGGACGACCCGCTCGGCGTCGGCTTCGTCCTCCGGTGACCCGGTCCGAGCCCCGCCCGTAGAGCAGCCCCGAGCCCATGGCCCGTTGAGCCGCCCCGAGCCCCGCAGGGGCGAGGGGCGAGTCGAAACGTCCGCCAGTCCCGGGGGCGTTTCGACACGGTCTGCGCCTAGCTGTACCCGGCCAACACGTTGGTCACAGGCGACTGATCGGTGGGAGTCCGCCGAGCGAGCTGTGGCGACGTTGAGTGTTGTAGTGTTCGAGCCAGGGCGCAAGGGCTGCTGCCCGCTCGTCGTTGCTGGTGAAGGCCTGGCGGTAGGCCCACTCGGTCTGCAGGGTGCGGTTGAGCCTTTCGACCTTGCCGTTCTGCCACGGGCAGTGGGGCTTGATGAACTTCTGAGCGATGCTGTGCCGGGCACATACCTCGCGCAGTGAATGGCGGTAGGCCCAGGCGTTGTCGGTGATTAACCGCTCGATGCGGGTGATGCCGTGATTGGAGAAGTAGTCGATCGCGCGTTCGAGGAACGCCGCGCACGTGGTGCCCTTCTCGTCGGGCAGGACCTCGCTGTAGGCCAACCTGGAGTGGTCATCGACCAGTGAGTGCACGTAGTCGTAACCGACCCGTGTCTTGTTGATCCGCGAGCGGTGGTTCTGAGTGGTCTGCCCCTCGGCACGCCATCCGCCGCCGTCGGGGATCCGGCCGAGCTTCTTCACATCCATGTGCACCAGTTCACCGGGCCGCTCGCGCTCGTAGCGCACCGTTGTCTTCTTCGATGCGCGCAGCAGTTCGCCGGTGATCGAATCCAGCTCGCACAACCGCGGCACCCGATGACGGGCCAACACCCGCGAAACCGTCCGCGGAGCAGCGTTCAGCTCTGCTGCCACCCAGTCCCGACCGCGGCGCTCGCGGGTGCGTAGTTCGACGATCGCCACCTCGACCTGGGCACTGGTCCTACGCGGTGAGGTGTGAGGTCGCGAGGATCGATCGGTCAAACCCGACTCTCCTTCGGTCGCAAAGCGGTTGATCCACTTCGCGACGCATCGACGGGAGATGCCCATGCCTTTGGCGATGTGGGCCTGGGGCCAACCAGCGCGGTGCCGCTCGATGATCAGCAGCCGGCCTTGATACGTAGTGCGGGCGTTACGGTGGGACATGAGAGCCTCCTGGGCGGCGTGAATCTAGACAATCCACACCTCACCCGGAGGCTCTCTTCACGTCAACGGCACTGCTACCAACCTCATGGCCGGGTACACCTAGCGGCTTGACCGGCTCAACGGGCTGGTACCAGCCCGTAGAGCCGACACCGAGCCCGATAGGGCGAGGTGCCGAGTCGAAACGACCCCTTGGTCGGCTCGTCCTCGAAGGCTCCGCCGTCGGTTAACGCTCACCCGGCACGTCGACCGGCTCCTCACGGGGCCGCGGGTCCCGGGGGATCAGCGGCAGCGCCAGAATCGGTGCGGCGGCGACGATCCCGAAGACCGCCGGATAGCCCAGGCGCTCGATCATCGTGCCCAGAATCGGGGTGGTGACCGCGATGGTCACGTACTGCGCGGTGTTCTGTACGCCGAGCGCCCGGCCGCTCCACGACGGTCCGGCCCACTCGGCGATCGCGGTGAACGCCAGGCCGTTGTCGGCGACGGTCGCGATGGTGGCGAGCACCATGATCGCGGGGGCCAAGACGCTGCCGAACTGGTCGGCGACCGCGAGTGCCGCCATGGTGAGCGCCGCGGCCACCGCGATCACCCGCACCGGCCGCATCCGGGAACCCCACAGATCGGAGGCGCGGCCGGCCGCGATCCGCCCACCGGCCGCGAACACCTGGGTCACGGTGACCAGGACGCCCGCGCTCAGCGGCGTCCAGCCGTGGCCGGTGATCAGCCAGGCCGGGACGAAGGTCCACAGCATGGACTGACCGATCACCAGCAGCACGCTGAAGCCGTGAATCCGCCAGAGGTATCCGCTCGACCGGTAGGGATTGCCGGCCGGGGCGGTCGCCGGTCCAGACGTCGGCAGCGCCGGATCCACGATGCCGAAGTACACCGCCAGCAGGCCGATCGCAGTGACCGCGACCGGGACCGCCAGCGCCGCGGCCACGCCCGCCGTCGCGGCGATGACCGGCACGGTCAGTGCCAGGACCGCGATGCCGAGCGGCTGCGCCATCTGCCGCACGCCCATCGCGGTGCCGCGCTGATCGGCCGGGAAGAACCCGACCACGATGCGTCCGCTCGCGCCGTTGGCGGCACCCGATCCCAGACCGCCGACCAGCAGCGCCGCGCCCAGCGCCACGGTGCCCGCGTCGGTGGCGACGGCGACCACCGCGCCGATGGTGCCGGCCAGCGTGATCAGTATCGACACCAGCAGGATGCGCCGCTCGCCGTACCGGTCGAGCGCCAGACCCCACGCGATGATCGCCACCGTCAGGCCGACCGTGGGCACCGCGGCGAGGGTCGCCGCCGAGCTCAGCGACATGCCGCCGTCGTGCAGGGCCGGGATCACGTAGGCGAAGCCGCTGGTGGCGGCGGTGGTCGTCATCGCGGCCACCAGTGCGCACACGAGAATGGCCCACCGGCGCCGGGTGGAGAGCGTCGCCGCCTCGATCGTCATGTCCTGGCTCCTTCCACCGGCACGACTGGAATCTCAAATAATGAAACTTATGTTTCACATCGTAGTACAGATGGTGGACGGTCCGACGGGGGAGGGGCACGGTCCGGCGGATCGGCCGGTGCCTCGGGAAAGCAGCGGGCGACATGCCCTAATCTGGCCCTATGAGATTGGGGCGTGTCGCAAGCCGGGACGGGGTGGCGTTCGTCGCCATCGAAGGTGACGAGGGCGCCGAGGTCGCCAGGGAGATCGCCGAGCATCCCTTCGGGGAACCGACGTTCACCGGGCGGACCTGGCCGCTCGGTGAGACGCGGATGCTCGCGCCGATCCTCGCGTCGAAGGTGATCTGCATCGGCAAGAACTACGCCGATCACGCCGCGGAGATGGGCTCGGAACCGCCCGCCGACCCGGTGATCTTCCTGAAGCCGAACACGTCGATCATCGGTCCCGGGGCGCCGATCGTGCGCCCGCCGTCGTCGAACCGGGTCGACTACGAGGGTGAGCTGGCGGTCGTGATCGGGCGGCCCTGCAAGGACGTGTCCGCCGCCAAAGCGGCGAGCGTCATCCTGGGGTACACCGTCGCGAACGACGTGACCGCGCGCGACCAGCAGCAGGCCGACGGGCAGTGGACGCGCGGCAAGGGCTACGACTCGTTCTGCCCGCTCGGTCCCTGGATCGAGACCGCGCTCGACCCGTCCGACCTGGCGATCTCCACCACGCTCGACGGTGAGACCCGCCAGTCGTCGCGGACCTCGCTGATGCTGCACAGCGTCGGCGAGATCGTCGAGTGGATCTCGCGCGTCATGACGCTGCTGCCCGGCGACGTGATCCTCACCGGCACCCCGGCCGGGATCGGCCCGATGACCGCGGGGCAGACCGTCGCGGTGACCGTCGAGGGGATCGGGACGCTCAGCAACCCCGTGGTCGACAAGTGACCCGGCCGGCGCAGGCCCGGCCGGTGTCGGTGCCGCTGAACGGCATCTCCCTCTCGTACACCGACGCCGGGTCCGGCCCGCTGGTCGTGATGGTGATGGGCACCGGCAGTCCCGGGCGGGTCTGGCACGCGCACCAGCAGCCCGCGCTGCTGGCCGCCGGCTTCCGAGTGGTCACCTTCGACAACCGCGGCATCGCGCCGACCAGCGAATGCGCGGAGGGGTTCACCCTGGCCGACATGGTCGGCGACACCGCGGCGCTCATCGAGCATCTCGGCGCCGGGCCGGCTCTGGTGGTCGGCACCTCGCTCGGCGCGCGGATCACCCAGGAGCTGACGCTGGCCCGCCCCGATCTGGTGCGCGGGGCGGCGATGCTCGCGACCTACGGCCGGTCCACCCCGATGCTCGACGCCTTCTCGCACGGCGAGCGCGCCCTCTACGACCTCGGGATCGAACTGCCGCCGGAGTACTACGCGGCGGTCACAGCGCACCTGAATCTGTCACCGGCCACCCTCGCCGACGACCGGAGCGCGCGGGACTGGCTCGACATCATCGGCTTCGGCGGCCAGACCCGCAGCGCCGGGGTGCGGGCCCAGCTGGCCCTGCACGAGCGCGAGGAGCACCGGCTGGCGGCGTACCGGGAGATCACCCGGCCGACGATGGTGGTCGGGTTCGCCGACGACCGGACGCTGCCGGTGTTCCTGGCCCGCGAGGTGGCCGAGGCGATCCCGGGTGCGCGCTACGAGGAGGTGGAGCGCACTGGCCACTTCGGTTACCTGGAGCGCCCGGAGACCGTCAACGAGCTACTGATCGACTTCCTTCGCACGGTCGGCCAGAGCGGCCAGTAGCGCCGCTCCGGTCACCGCGTCGTCGACGACGACGCAGAACTCCCGATCGCCGGTGCGGTCGACGACGATGCCCTCGCCCGCGCGAGGCACCACGCCGGTGCGCCGCGCGGTCACCCGGATGCCGTAGCCGCCGAAATCACCGATCGGGTGCACCTCGGAGTTCACCCGGACGTCGACGATCTCGTCGAGCGGTACGCGCAGGCGCGGGAAGCCGGCCAGGGAACGGACCTGCAGGCCGTCGGCGGAGACCCGGACCCGGAAGGCGATGGTCGCCACCGCGGCCACCACGATGGCGACGGCGATCACGGCGGCACCGATGACGATCGCGGCGCGCTGACCGTCGGCCCAGCTGTACAGGGTGGTCAGGAGCGCCACGACGAATCCGGCGACGGTGATGGCGAGGAGGCTGGGCGACGCGGTGGTGGTCCGCAGCCAGACCGTGTTCTCCCCGGCCTCGAGCGGCAGGGGATCGACCGCGACCGACCGGCGGGATCGCGGCGCCTGCGGCAGCAGGAGGCCGGCGAGGGCGCCGACGGCCACCGCCAGCAGGCCGGCGACCGCCACGACGGTCACGATCGGCACCGAGGCGTCGTCGCCGGTCTGGTACCAGACGCTGCCGGTCAAGGCGATCGCGACCAGGATCGACGATCCGAGGGAGACCCCGCCCAGGAGCCGGTAGACGGCGCCCGCATCGCCCTCGGCGATCGGCTTGACCGCGGGCCCCGCGGTCAAGCCGATCAGGCCGAAGCCGAGCAGGGCGGTGACCAGCGGCGCCGACCAGGCCGGCAGCCAGCGGTCGGGATCGCCGTGCAGATTCCAGTGCACGGCGATGTCGGCGGGCAGGGAACCGAGCAGTGAGATCTGCACGATGGTGGCCACGCCGACGATGAGGGCGGGGATCACCACGGCGACGGTGACGAACGCGATGAGCGGTCGTCGTCGTGCCAGTTCGTCGTCGGTCAGCGTGCGCCGGGCCGGATCATTCGGGGACATGCGAGGCCTCCTTCACGAGGGCGGACAGGGTTTCGGGGCTGATGTGCAACGTCGCGGCCTTGGCGGTGAGAGCGCGGATGTCGCGGTCGAGTGAGCGCAGACGGTCGGCGGCCTCGGTGATCACCGCGCCTCGTCCGCGGCGCAGCTCCACCAGGCCCTCGTCGCGAAGGTCCTGATAGGCGCGGAGCACGGTGTGCATGTTCACCTCCAGGGCGGCGGCCACCTCGCGGGCCGGTGGCAGCCGGTCGCCGGGGGCCAGCCGGCCGGCGCACGACTCGGTGCGGACGGAATCGGCGATCTGCGCGAAGATCGGCGCGTCGCTGTTCGGCCGGATACGGAACAACATGGTATTAATTCTAGTTTAACTAGAACAACTAGGCAAGATCGGGGGCTCCGGCCGGGCAGTCCCCGGTGTCCGGCGATTCCGCCGTTCCACTACGCTGACCTGCATGACCGTCCGTGTTCGCTTCTGTCCCTCGCCCACCGGAACCCCGCATGTCGGGCTCGCCCGGACCGCCTTGTTCAACTTCGCGCAGGCCCGTCACGACGGCGGGACCTTCGTCTTCCGCATCGAGGACACCGACGCCGCGCGGGACAGCGAGGAGAGCTACGAGGCGATCCTCGACGCGCTGCGCTGGCTGGGCCTGAACTGGGATGAGGGGCCCGAGGTGGGCGGCCCGTACGGTCCGTACCGGCAGTCCGAGCGCAAGCAGCTGCACCTCGACGTCGTCGACCGGCTGGTGGAGGCCGGCTTCGCGTACGAGGCGTATTCGACGCCGGAGGAGGTCGAGGCCCGGCATCGGGAGGCCGGCCGCGATCCGAAGCTCGGTTACGACAACTACGACCGGACCCTGACCGACGAGCAGCGCGCCGCGCACCGCGCCGAGGGCCGCAACCCGGTGATCCGGCTTCGCATGCCCGACGAGGACATCACCTGGACCGACCTGGTCCGCGGCGAGACCACGATCAAGGCCGGTGTGGTGCCCGACTTCGCGCTCACCCGCGGCAACGGTGATCCGCTGTACACGCTGGTCAACCCGGTCGATGACGCCATGATGAAGATCACACACGTGCTGCGCGGGGAGGATCTGCTCGCGTCGACGCCGCGGCAGATCGCGCTCTATCGTGCGCTGATCGAGATCGGTGTGGCCGACGCGGTGCCGCAGTTCGGGCATCTGCCGTTCGTGATGGGCGAGGGCAACAAGAAGCTGTCCAAGCGTGACCCCGAGTCGAACCTCTTCCATCACCGCGACCGTGGCTTCATCCCGGAGGGGCTGCTCAACTACCTGGCGCTGCTCGGCTGGGGCATCTCCGGCGACGACGACATCTTCACTCTCGACGAGATGATCGCCGCCTTCGACGTGCGCAACGTCAACTCCAACCCGGCGCGCTTCGATCAGAAGAAGGCCGACGCGATCAACGCCGAGCACATCCGGCGCCTCACTCCGGCCGACTTCGCCGGGCGGCTGCGGCACTTCCTGGTCGAGCACGGTCACCTGGACGAACCGATCGACGACGCCGTGTTCCGCCCGCTGGCCGACCTGGTGCAGACCCGCGTGCAGGTGCTCGGCGATGCCTGGGGCCTGATCAAGTTCGCCTACGTGTCCGACGACGACTTCACGTTCGACGAGAAGTCCGCCGCCAAAAACCTGACCGCCGATGCGGTGCCGGTGCTCGACGCGACGATCGCCGCGTGCGAGGGCGTCGCCGAGTGGACCACGCCCGCGCTGGAGGAGGCGCTGAAGGCGGCGCTGATCGACGGCCTGGAGCTCAAACCGCGCAAGGCCTACGGTCCGGTGCGGGTCGGCGTGACCGGTGCGGCGGTGAGCCCGCCGCTCTTCGAGTCGATGGAGATCCTCGGCCGCGAGAGGACGCTGCGACGGTTGGCACAGGCCCGAGAGGTCGCGGCCGCGGCGTCCTGACCAGCTGATTTGCGAGGGAGGGGGAGGGTGTTGGTAATCTCTTCTCCGTTGTCCGGAACTGCGCGGAGCACTAGCGAAGCGAAGTCCGGGAAACCCCTTGGGGTATGGTGTAATTGGCAACACAGCGGTTTCTGGTACCGCCATTCTAGGTTCGAGTCCTGGTACCCCAGCAAAGCGGATCGCTTCGGCGAGAAGCTTTACCAGAGCAGTTGTTCTAGGGCCCCGTCGTCTAGCGGCCTAGGACGCCGCCCTCTCAAGGCGGTAGCGCGGGTTCAAATCCCGTCGGGGCTACCATAATTGAACAATTGCAGTCCAGGCTCCCGTCGTCTAGCGGCCTAGGACGCCGCCCTCTCAAGGCGGTAGCGCGGGTTCAAATCCCGTCGGGAGTACGTAAAGGAATGTGGCGGAGGGGGGGGGGGGGGGGGGGGGGGGGGGGGG
>NZ_JBPSDN010000006.1:28454-106475 GCF_052036135.1 Gordonia marina | reverse complement strand
AACATCCCACTACACTCTTCCCCCCCACGACGCTCTTCCGATCCCACATTCCTTTACGTATATCGAACACCGCGATTTGAGGAGGAGCGAAGCGACGGAATCCCGTCGGGCCCTTGGGAAGTGTGCCGTCTAGAGACGGGCATTTGAGGAGGAGCCCTTCGACCGTGTGTCGTCGCTCCGCTCCGCCACGCATGCTCAGGACAGGCTCCGCGACGGAGTCCCGTCGGGCCCTTGGGAAGTGTGCCGTCTTGAGGAGGAGCCCTTCGACCGCGTGCCGTCGCTCCGTTCCGTCACGCGTGCTCAGGACAGGTTCCGCGACGGAGCCCGCCCGTGATTCGAGCCCTGCCTCCCGCGTACGCGACACCCGGTCGGGCGCCGCGACAGTCGGTCGAGAAGCGACACGGGCGGTTGTCGCGTCCTCTCCGATCGTCGCGGGTACATTCCGGTTGTCGCTGACGGCAATGGCTCGAGGAGTGGCGGCCCCGCCGGGATCGCCGACCGGGACTCGTCCTCCGTGGGGGACCGAAGACGGTCTACGGCGGAGGACGAGTTTCGCTGGAGCGTGACTCGGGAGTGGTGCTCAGGAGTAGTACGGCGCGGTAGAGCCGGACAGCGGGAGTTCCGGGAGGTTCAGCTTGCGGTGGTCCCACGACCGGATGCGGTCGGTGACGATACGGACGGCGACGCGCTTGTGCATCATCGCGTCGACGGCGGGCCGCAGGTCGTCGGTGTACGGCCCGTTGTAGCGCTCCCAGACGCTGATGCCGGCGCGGAGGCAGGTGTCGGGATCGTCGTAGATCTCGGCGACGCCTTCGAGGGAGACGCCGCGCAACTGGTCGTAGGTGAGGCCGTCTTCGATCATCACGGTCACGCGCGGGTCGCGGCGCAGGTTGACGGCCTTCTGCGACTTGGCCTTGGTCTCGAACCAGAGTTCCCCGTCGATCACGCCGTACCACATGGCGACGAGGTGCGGCCGGCCGTCGGCGCCGAGGGTGGCGAGGGTGGCGGTGCGGTTTTGCTCGATGAAGCGGGCGATCTCGTCGTCGGACATGACGATCTGGCTGCGCTGGTTGGTTCCCATAGGCCGACGCTAGCGCAGCGGCGGCGGAGAGTGGCGTGGACCACCCCCGCGGGGGACTACAGTCGCGCGCCGATCCGTTCGGCGGCGGCGACGAGATCGGCGGCCCAGCGCTCGCCGGGGCGGCGGCCCATCCGGTCGATCGGGCCGGAGACGCTCACCGCGGCGACGACGGCGCCGGTCCGGTCGTAGACCGGAGCGGACACGCTGGCGACGCCGTCGGCGCGTTCGCCGGCGCTCTGGGCCCAGCCGCGGCGCCGGATCTCGGCGAGGTGGCGTTCGGTGTAGACGGCGTCGGCGAGGAGATCGTCGCGCACGGCCGGGTCGGCGAAGGCGGCGAGTACGCGCGCGGCCGAGCCCGCGCTCATCGGGAGGCGGGTGCCGACCGGGACGGTGTCGCGCAGACCGGTCGGCGGTTCGACGGCGGCGATGCAGATGCGTTCGGCGCCCTCGCGGCGGTAAAGCTGCACCGATTCGCCGGTCGCGGTCTGCAGGCCGGGGAGCACCGGCAGGCCGGCCTCCCGGACCGCGTCGGGGGCGCCGGCCGCCAGTTCACGCAGGGCGGGTCCGGGGATCCAGCGGCCGGTGGCGTCACGGGTCAGCAGCAGGTGCGTCTCCAGGCCGACGGCCAGCCGGTGCGCAGTGGCGCGGGGCAGGCCGGTGGCTTCGGTGAGCTCCGCGAGATTGCACGGCTGGGCCGCGACGGTGTGCAGAACGAGGACCGACTTGTCTAGCACGCCGATTCCGCTAGTATTTCCCATACGGCGATATTAGCCGTCCATATATTGAGATAGCCAGTCCGGCCGGCGACAGCCCCGAAGCCGTCGGACCCGGTGAGAAAGTCGAGTGAGCTCATGACTGAGTCGGAAGCACGCCGCGCGCCCCGCACGCTGGCCGAGAAGGTCTGGGACGACCACGTGGTGGTCCCCGGCCGGGTCGACGACAACGGCGAAGTGGGACCGGACCTCATCTACATCGACCTGCACCTGGTGCACGAGGTGACCAGCCCGCAGGCGTTCGACGGCCTCCGGGTGGCCGGCCGCCCGGTGCACCGGCCCGACCTGACCATCGCGACCGAGGACCACAACGTCCCGACCGTCGACATCTTCAGCCCGATCGCCGATCAGGTGTCCGCGCTGCAGGTGGAGACCCTCCGCCGCAACTGCGCGGAGTTCGGGGTCCGGCTGTACCCGATGGGCGACGCCGACCAGGGCATCGTGCACGTCGTCGGACCGCAGCTGGGCCTCACCCAGCCGGGGATGACAGTGGTGTGCGGCGACAGCCACACCGCCACCCACGGCGCCTTCGGCGCCATCGCGATGGGCATCGGCACCTCCGAGGTGGAGCACGTGATGGCCACCCAGACCCTGTCGCTGCGCCCGTTCAAGACCATGGCGATCAACGTCGACGGTGAGCTCCCGCCCGGCGTCACCGGCAAGGACCTGATTCTGGCGATCATCGCCCAGATCGGCACCGGCGGCGGCCAGGGTCACGTCCTGGAGTACCGCGGCTCCGCCATCGAGAAGCTGTCGATGGAGGCGCGGATGACGATCTGCAACATGTCGATCGAGGCCGGTGCCCGCGCCGGCATGATCGCCCCCGACCAGGTCACCTACGACTACCTCAAGGGCCGCTCGCACGCCCCGAAGGGCGCCGACTGGGATGCGGCCGTCGAATACTGGGACAGCCTCCGCACCGACGAAGGCGCGGTGTTCGACCGCGAGGTGCACATCGACGCGTCGTCGCTCACCCCGTTCGTCACCTGGGGCACCAATCCGGGACAGGGCCTCCCGCTCGGCGCCGACGTGCCGGACCCCGCCGACATGCTCGACGAGACCGAGGCGCTGGCCGCGACGCGAGCGCTCGAGTACATGGACCTGACCCCGGGCACGCCGCTGCGTGAGGTGGCGGTCGACACCGTGTTCATCGGTTCGTGCACCAACGGCCGGATCGAGGACCTGCGCGCCGTCGCCGAGGTGCTGCGCGGCCGGAAGGTGGCCGACGGGGTGCGGATGCTGGTGGTGCCGGGCTCGATGAAGGTCCGGGCGCAGGCGGAGGAGGAGGGTCTCGGCGAGGTCTTCACCGAGGCCGGCGCCGAATGGCGGATGGCCGGATGCTCGATGTGTCTCGGGATGAACCCGGATCAGCTGGCGCCGGGCGACCGCTGCGCGTCGACGTCGAACCGAAACTTCGAGGGACGCCAGGGCAAGGGCGGCCGCACCCACCTCGTGTCGCCGGCCGTCGCGGCCGCGACCGCGGTGCGCGGCACACTCTCCTCGCCCGCCGATCTCGCCTGACACCGACCGAAGAAAGACGATCATGGAACCCTTCATCTCCCACACCGGTATCGGAGTCCCGTTGCAGCGCAGCAACGTCGACACCGACCAGATCATCCCCGCCGTCTACCTCAAGCGCGTCACGCGCACCGGTTTCGAGGACGGCCTCTTCGCCGGTTGGCGCACCGATCCGGACTTCATCCTGAACAACGAGCCGTGGAACTCGGGGTCGGTGCTGGTCGCCGGCCCGGACTTCGGCACCGGCTCGTCGCGCGAGCACGCCGTCTGGGCGCTGATGGATTTCGGCTTCCGCGTGGTGATCTCCTCGCGCTTCGCCGACATCTTCCGCGGCAACTCCGGAAAGGCGGGACTCGTTGCGGCACAGGTGGATCAGAGCGACGTCGAACTGATCTGGAAGCGACTCGACGCCGAACCCGGCCTCGAGCTGACGGTCGACCTCGAATCGCGCACGGTCACCGCGGGCGACCTCGTCGTGCCGCTGCAGATCGACGACTACACCCGCTGGCGGCTGATGGAGGGGCTCGACGACATCGGGCTCACCCTGCGTGAGGTCGACGCGATCACCGAGTTCGAGAGCAAGCGGCCCTCGTTCAAGCCGGTCACCCTGCCCTGAGCCGTGTCTCCTGAGTCTCTTTCCGGTCCTCGGCGGCCCGCTCGCTGAACGTCTGGCGGCGTTGTCGTCGGTCGGCGGATCCACCGATGCCTACGGAGAAGACTCAGGAGACACGGCCTAGCAGTGGCGACGCCGAATCCCGGTCCGCCGGTGAACCCCGGTATTTACCCAGACTTGCTCGGGTGGTAAGGGATTCGGCGTTGCGCCCACGATTTGGGCGTCTGCCGTTTACCGTGTGGAACTAACCGGCGCGGCCGGTGATTCAACTCACGCGGAGGAACGCATGAACAAGGCCCAACTCATCGAAGAGCTGACCAAGCGCCTCGATGCCGACCGCAAGACCGCCACCGAAGCCGTGGAAACCCTCATCGACACCATCGTCCGTGCCGTCAGCAAGGGCGAGAGTGTCACGATCACCGGCTTCGGTGTCTTCGAAAAGCGCAGGCGCGCACCGCGTGTCGCGCGCAATCCCCGCACCGGCGAGACGATCAAGGTGCGCGAGACGTCGATCCCGGCATTTCGTCCCGGGGCGAAATTCAAGGAGATCATCTCCGGCAGCCGGAAGCTGAAGGCGGGGGAGTCCGCGGTGAAGCGCACCTCCGATCCCGAGGCGCCCGCCAAGAAGGCCGCCGCGAAGAAGAGTGCGGCGACGACGAGCACCGCGGCGACGAAGACGGCCGCGAAGAAGAGCACACCGGCCAAGAAGACGGCGACGAAGGCGACCGCTGCCAAGAAGTCCAGTGCCGCAGCGAAGACCGCGCCGGCCACGAAGACCGCGGCCACGAAGACCGCGGCCACGAAGAGCGCGCCCGCGAAGTCCACCGCCGCCAAGGCCGCACCGGCCAAGAAGTCGGCCACGAAGACGACAGCGGCCAAGGCCGCTCCCGCCGCCACGAAGGCGACCGCCGCGAAGAAGTCCGCGCCCGCCAAGTCGGCTCCCGCCAAGTCGGCGGCCACGGCGCCCGCCAAGAAGAGTTCCGCGGCGAAGAAGACGGCGCCCGCGAAGAAGACGACCGGGGCCGCCAAGACCGCGGCCCCCACGAAGACGACGGCCACCAAGACCGCCGCCAAGACCACGGCGGCGAAGAAGACCGCGGCACCCGCCGAGAAGGCCACCGCGGCGAAGAAGACCACCGCCGCGAAGAAGACGACCGCTGCGAAGAAGACGACCGCTGCGAAGAAGACCACCGCGGCGAAGAAGACCACCGCCGCCAAGAAGACGACGGCCGCCAAGAAGGCTCCGGCCAAGTCCGCACCGGCCAAGCCCTGATCCCGAACCACTGAAGCGCCCCCGATCACGAAAAGATCGGGGGCGCTTCAGTGTTCAGCGGAGGATCAGTGCCCGTTCTTCCCCGGGAACGGACTCGGGAGGTGGTCGGCCTGGATCAGCGTCTCCCCGTGCAGGGTGAGGATCCACACGCTGCCCTTGCGATTGCGGGAGGCGGGCAGCTCGACCTGGTCGTCGGCCGCCCACCGTTTGAGCAGCGGTGCGATGGCCCGGCCCTGGCTGCACACCACCCGGACCCCGGCGACCGGGGCCGCCAGTGTCCGCAGGCGCTCCCGCGCCTCGGCGGGATCGGCCGCGTAGGCCTCCTCGGTCAGCGCCGGTTCGACGACGATGTCCGCGCGCAACTCCTGTGACAGCGGCACCAGGGTCTGCACACAGCGCAGCCGGTCCGCGGCGTGCAAGTGCCGCACGCCGTACAGGCCCAGCACTCCCACCAGGGCCTCGGCCTGCGCCTCACCCTCGTCGTCGAGCGGGCGCTGGGTGTCGTCGCCGGAGAACCGGGTGCGTCGACCGGCCTTGGCGTGCCGGACCACGACCAACTGGTGCAGGTCCCGGACATCTTGTGCGGCAAAGGCTTTCAGCACCTTGCGGTCCGCGCCGTACGACACGGTGCGCTGCGCGCCGTCCACCGACAGCCACTGGATGTCGTCGGTCTCGTGGTTGGCGACGAACCGCCCACCGGTGGACTCCATCGACCAGTAGGCGACCTTCTTCCGGACCCCGGGCTTGAGCGAGTAGCTCACCGTTTCCAGTGCCCGGCCGATACGGCCGTCGTGCCCGGTCTCCTCGGTCACCTCTCGGGCGGCCGTGGCCACCAGGAGTTCGCCGTCGTGCGCCTTGCCCTTGGGCAGCGACCAGTCGTCGTACCGCTTGCGGTGTACGACGGCGACCTCGACCTTGCCCGCCGCGGAGATCCGCCAGAGCACCGCTCCGGCGGCCCACACGGTGCGGGTGGCTGAACTCATGCGCCGGAACCCGAATCCAGCAGGCGCCGTGGACGATTCATCATCCGGCGCTGGTGGTCGCGCACCTCCTCGCCGGCCGCGGGCGACGCGGTCCAGGATCCGTCGGGCTGCAGTTCCCAGCACCGGGTGCGCGGATCGAAGGCCGAGTCGAAAATGTCCTGCAGATCGGCGGCCAGCCGCCGATCACGGACCTGTGCCATCACCTCGACGCGGCGGTCGAGGTTCCGGTGCATCATGTCGGCGCTGCCGATCCAGTACTCCTCGGCGGCGCCGAACACGAGGATCCGCGAGTGTTCCAGGAACTGGCCGAGGATGGAGCGGACGGTGATGTTCTCGCTCAGCCCGGGAACGCCCGGACGCAGCGCGCAGATCCCACGCACGAAGACCTCCACCGGCACACCGGCCTGCGAGGCGCGGTAGAGCGCGTCGATGACCTTCTCGTCGACCAGGGCGTTCGCCTTGAGCTGGACGCGCGCCCGGGTGTCGCCGGCCCGGCGGGCGGCCACCTCGCCCTCGATCCGCTCGATGATCCCGGAGCGGATCCCGTGCGGCGCCACCAGCAGATTCCGGTACTCGGTCTTGCGGGAGTAGCCGGTCAGCGTGTTGAACAGGTCGGTGAGGTCCGCGCCGAGCTCCGGGGCCGCGGTGAACAGGCCCACGTCCTCGTACAGCCGCGCGGTCTTCGGGTTGTAGTTGCCGGTGCCGATGTGGCAGTAGCGGCGGATCGTCGAACCCTCCCGGCGGACCACCAGGCAGGTCTTGCAGTGCGTCTTGAGTCCGACCAGGCCGTACACCACGTGCACCCCGGACTTCTCCAGCTTGCGCGCCCAGCGGATGTTGGCCTGCTCGTCGAACCGGGCCTTCAGCTCGACCAGCGCCACCACCTGCTTGCCCGCGGCGGCCGCGTCGATCAGCGCGTTGACGATCGGGGAGTCGCCGGACGTGCGGTACAGGGTCTGCTTGATGGCGAGCACCTGCGGGTCGGCGGCGGCCTGCTCGATGAAGCGCTGCACGCTGGTGGAGAACGAGTCGTACGGGTGCTGCACCAGGACGTCGCCCTCCTGCAGCGTCGCGAAGATGCTCTTGGGCGTCTCGCGTTCACCGAAGGCGGGGTGCGTCTTCGGAACGAAAGCGGGTTCCTTGAGCGCGGGCCGGTCGACGCCGTAGACCTCGAACAGCGAGGTCAGGTCGAGCAGGCCGGGTGTGGCGATCACATCGGCGGGGTCGACGTCGAGTTCGCGAAGCAGGAGTTCGAGCATGTGCTCGCTCATGTCGTCGCCGACCTCCAGGCGCACCGGTGAGCCGAAGCGGCGTCGTGCCAGCTCGCGTTCCAGCGCCTGGAGCAGGTCCTCGTCGCGGTCCTCGTCCACCTCGAAGTCGGCGTTGCGGGTGACCCGGAAGACGTGATGCTCCACCACGTGCATCCCCGGGAACAGGTACTCGAGGTTGGCGGCGATCAGCTTCTCCAGCGGTAGGAAGATCGCCGGCTGGTGACCGTCGGCGCCCTCCGGCTCGTCGCTCGGGATCAGGTGGTCGACGCGGATGAAGCGATTGATGTTGTTGGGCACCTTGACCCGGGCGAAGCGTTCACCTTCGCTCTCGTCGCGGACGGTCACCGCGAGATTCAGCGACAGGCCGCTGATGTACGGGAAGGGATGCGCCGGATCCACCGCGAGCGGAGTGAGGATCGGGAACAGCTCGTTGTGGAAGTGCTCACGCAAGCGCACCTGCTGGAGTTGCGTGAGGTCGTCCCAGTCGGCGATGTGCACGTCGGCCGCGGCGAGGGCGGGGAGCACCGAGTCGAGGAAGACACGCGCGTGCCGGTTGGCGATCTTCTGGGTGCGGGTGGCGATCATGTGCAGTTGCTCGCGCGGCGAGCGGCCGTCGGCGGAGCGGACCGAGAGGCCCGTCTCGTCGCGTCGCTTGAGGCCGGCGACGCGGACCATGAAGAACTCGTCCAGATTCGAGGCGAAGATCGCCAGGAACTTGGCGCGTTCCAGCAGCGGGAGCGACGAGTCCTCGGCCAGGGCCAGCACCCGGGAGTTGAAGTCGAGCCAGCTCAGTTCGCGGTTGAAGTAGCGCTCGGCGGGCAGGTCCGCGGACTCGTCGGGATCGACGGTCTCGGCGGGCAGGGCGGCGGGCAGATTGGTGCTCGAGTCATCGGTGGTCTCGTCCGTGGCGGTCACTCCGCCATTCTTCCCTATCAGCGGCGATTACGTGCGACGTCCCTGGCCCGCGGATCGAGCACGGCCGGCGCGGTGTGCGGGCCGAGGCCGAGCAGGGTCGCCGCCCGCAGGTCGGCGGCGGTGTCCACGTCGCAGCGCAGGTCGGGCCAGCGGGTGCGCGCGGGATCGAGTTCGACGGCCCCGGCGCGCCGGTGAGCGGCGGCCGAACCGGGCCCGAACGCCGGTGTGAAGACGGCGCCGGAGGCGACGGCGAGCAGCGTCGTCCCCTCACCGGCCCGGTCGGACACGAAGGCGACGGTGTGGCGCGCCGCCGAATCGACGGCCGCGCCGAACGACTCGGGGGTGAGAGCGGGGAGGTCGGCCTGCAGATAGACGACGGCGTCCCCGGGCCGCGCGCGCCGTGCGCCGTGCGCCAGGGCGGCGTTCAGGCCGGGTGCCGCGGGCTCGTCGCACGTGTCGATCTCCAGTCGTCTGGCCGATCTCCGGACGCGGGGATCCGGGCTGACGACCACGATCCGCGGTGCGCCCGCGCGCCGGACCGCGCCGACGGTGTCGGCGAGCATGGCGGCCACCAGTTCCTCGCGCTCGGCGTCCGACGACGTGGCCCCGGCGAGCCGGCTCTTGGCCAGGTGCAGGTGCTTGAGCGCCAGCACCACCGTCATCGGGGAGGACATGGGCACCATGGTGCCCGGCGCCGCGCGCGGCGGCCAGCGCGGGGCGGGCGAAAGCGGCCCTGACCGGGGTGGCGGTCGATACTCTGAACCGGAATCGTTTCGGTGTACGAACAGGAGTGGTGCGGTGCGCGCGGTGGTCATGGGTTCGGGTTCGTGGGGTACGGCGGTCGCGAAAGTGCTGGTCGACGCCGGGAACGATGTCACGGTGTGGGCGCGTCGGCCGCAGCTCGCCGAGCACATCACCACGCAGCACGAGAATCCCGGCTACCTGCCCGGCATCGCGCTGCCGGAGTCGCTGAGGGCCGTCTCCTCGGTCGAGGAGGCGCTGGCCGGTGCCGAACTGGTGGTCTGCGCGGTGCCCTCGCAGGCGCTGCGGGAGAACCTGAGCCAGTGGAAGGAGTTCCTGCCGCCGGACGCGATCCTGCTGTCGCTCGCCAAGGGCGTCGAGATCAGCACCGGCGAGCGGATGAGCCAGGTGATCAAGGAGGTCACCGGGTTCGACGATGCGCAGATCGCGGTGCTGTCCGGCCCCAACCTGGCCCGCGAGATCGCCCTGGAGCAGCCGGCGGCGACCGTGATCGCGTGCAGCGACGAGGGGACGGCACGCCGGGTGCAGGAGGCCTTCGGGGCACCCTACTTCCGCCCGTACACCAACACCGACGTGGTCGGCACCGAGATCGGCGGTGCCGCGAAGAACGTGATCGCACTGGCCTGCGGCATGGCCTCGGGCCTCGGGTTCGGCGAGAACACCCTGGCCACGCTGATCACCCGCGGTCTCGCCGAGACCATGCGGCTCGGCGTGGCCCTCGGCGCCGACATGCGGACCATGGCCGGTCTCGCCGGGATCGGCGACCTGGTGGCGACCTGCTCGTCGCCGCTCTCGCGCAACCGCACCTTCGGCGCCCGCCTCGGTGAGGGCGCGTCGCTGGAAGAGGCGCAGGCGGCGACCAACGGGCAGGTGGCCGAGGGCGTCAAGAGCTGCCGGTCGGTCCGGGCCCTCGCCGCCGAGCACGGCGTCGAGATGCCGCTCACCGAGGCCGTGTACCAGGTCTGTCACGAGGGTATGGCGGTCCCGGACATGGTCGGCATGCTTCTCGGCCGCACCCCCAAGCCCGAGGTCTGATCCTCGACCGGGCCCGTGTCGCGGGTCCACTGGCGTGTCGAAGGTCCCGTACGGCTCGCGACACGTCAGTAGACCCGCGACACGCAGCAGGATCAGGTCTCGCTGAACGACTGCCAGCCGCGCAGTCCGGTCACCGGGGCGCCGTCGACCGTCACCGCCGGACCGGCCGCCGTGTCGCCGGCCGGGCCGCGGCCGGTGACCGTGCCGATCGTCGCCCACCCGTCGGGAACGGTCCCGGGCGCGAACGCGGCGAGCAGTTCGTGGTCCTCGCCGCCGGTCAGGGTCCAGCGCACCGGGTCGACGCCCAGTTCGGCGGCCAGCTCGTCCAGGCCCGGCGGCCGCGGGACGGCGGCACCGGCCACATCGAGGGCCAGTCCGCTCGCGCCGGACATGGTGATCAGCTCCTCGACCAGGCCGTCCGAGACGTCGGTCATCGCGCGGGCCCCGGCACGGGCCGCGCGCGGGCCCTGGGACAGGTCGGGTGCCGGGAGCCGGTAGTCCTCGACGAGCGCCGAGAATCGTTGTGCGAGTGCGGGATCGGCGCCGTTCTCGATCGCCGAGAGCACCGCGAGACCGCCGGCCGCACCGCCGAGCGGACCGCTGACGGCCAGCACGTCACCGGGCTGTGCACCGGCCAGCGTCACCGGCGCCACCCCGGCCAGCGTGCCCACGGAGGTCACGGTGAGGATCACCGTGGGACACGAGACCAGATCGCCGCCGAGGACGCGCCCGCCCAGGCGATGCGTCTGCTCGACGATGCCCTCGTTGAGCGCGAGGACCCGATCGACCGGTGTCTGCGGCGGACAGCCGATCGAGACCACCACCCCGCGCAGATTCCCGCCCATCGCGGCGATGTCGGCGGCGCTCTGCACCACGGCCCGGGCGCCGATCGGCCCGGGCGCCGACCAGTCGAAACGGAAGTGGCGGCCGGCCACTGCGGTGTCGGTGCTGACCACGACCGGCCCGTCGGCGCGCAACACGGCGGCGTCGTCGCCGGAACCGATCACCACGTCGCCGTCGGCCACGGGGGCCTCGGCCCCGGAACGACGCGCCGCCGCCGCGGTGAACAGCGCGATCAGCGCGCGTTCACCGACCTCGCCGACCGTCGCCCGGCCGTCCCGCCCAACCTTCTGCACCGGCCCGACACTACCGCCGATAAGGTCTCTGCCATGACCGAGAGTGAGCAGACCGGCCGGGAGCCGCGGCTGAGTCCCGCCCTCATCGCGACACTGGTCGCGATCCCGGTGATGGTGGTCGCGGGATTCATCGCCTTCGCGGTGCTGCGGAGCGACCGGGCGTCGACGGTGCCGATCGAGAGCTACTCGACGTCGAGCGAGAACGCCGATCTCTGCGGCCCGCTGATCGCGAAGCTGCCCGAATCGTTCGACGACTACCGGCACAAGAAGGTGGACGGCAACACCGTGACCTGGACGTCGAACAAGAGCGGCGACTCCGGGGATCCGCTGATGCTGCGGTGCGGCGTCGCCCGCCCCAAGGATCTCGCGCCCACCAGCGCCCTGCAGGTGATCAACGCCGTCCAGTGGTTCATGACCGACTCGGACACCTCGCGCGGGCAGGCGTTCGTGGTCGTCGATCGTCGGCCGTACGTGGCCGTGTGGGTGCCGGTCGGGTCGGGGAACGGCGCGCTGACCGACATCTCCGGACTCGTCGCCGGCCTGCCCGAGGCGCCGCTCGACTTCGGGCACTGACGCCGGTGGTTAGATCGACCCATGGCTGTCTACGCTCTCGGTGATCGCACACCGACTCTCGGCACCGATGTCTACGTCCACCCCGACGCGACCGTGATCGGTGACGTCACCCTCGGTGACGGCGTCTCGGTCTGGCCCGGCGCGGTGCTGCGCGGCGATTACGGGACCATCACCGTCGGGGCACGCACCAACATCCAGGACGGCACCATCGTCCACTGCACGTTCAAGGACCCGACCGTGATCGGCGCGAACTGCGTGGTGGGGCACAACGCGCACATCGAGGGTGCGGTGATCGGCGACGACTGCCTGATCGCGTCCGGCTCGGTGGTGCTCAACGGTTCGACGATCGGCGCGGGCTCGGTGGTCGGCGCCGGCGCGGTGGTGCCGTACAACACGCAGATCCCGGCGCGGGCGATGGCGGTCGGGGTGCCGGCCAAGGTGCGCGAGGGCGTCGAGGTTCCCGAGGGGCACACCGCGGGCAACACCGAACTGTACTTCCAGAACGCGCAGTACTACGCGCGTGAGCTGCGGAGGCTCGACTGATGGGCGCGCCGCTCGCCGAACTGATCGATCCCGGGTGGGCCCGGGCACTGGCCCCGGTGGAGGGGCGGATCGCCGAGATGGGGCAGTTCTTGCGCGCCGAGAACGCCGCCGGCCGCGGATACCTCCCGGCCGGGAAGAACGTGCTGCGCGCGTTCAGTCAGCCGTTCGACGACGTCCGCGTGCTCATCGTCGGCCAGGACCCGTATCCGACGCCCGGCCACGCCGTCGGCCTCAGTTTCTCGGTGGCCCCGGACGTCTCGCCGATCCCCAAATCGCTGATCAACATCTACACCGAGTACTGCGACGACCTCGGGTACCCGCGGCCGTCGAACGGTGACCTCACCCCGTGGGCGCGGCAGGGCGTCCTGCTGCTCAACAGAGTGCTCACCGTCTCGCCGGGCGACGCGGCGTCGCATCGCGGGAAGGGCTGGGAGGAGGTGACCGAGTGCGCGATCGCGGCGCTCGCCGCGCGCGACGAGCCGCTGGTGGCGATCCTCTGGGGCAACGACGCCCGGCGCGCCGCGCAGTGGCTGCCGGATGTGCCGGTGATCGAGTCGGCGCACCCGTCACCGCTGTCGGCGTCCCGCGGCTTCTTCGGTTCCCGGCCGTTCAGCCGCGCCAACGAGGAACTGCTCGACCTCGGCGCCGAGCCGGTCGACTGGCGCCTCCCGTAACCTGCGCGCCGGATTCCGTCCCGCCACCGGGAATCCGTTCGCCCACCCGGTCTATTGCGGGTGGGCGGACGGAAACCCGGTGGCTGGGCGGACTCGGGGTGGGTGGACGGAATCCGGCTGCTGTCGCAGGTTCAGCCGCGTGCGCCGGGGAAATCCGGCGCACGCTTGGCGACGAAGGCGTCCACGCCCTCCATGCCCTCCGCGGTCACCGAGAGAGCGGCGATCGACTCGGCTTCCGCGGCGAGCTGTTCGGCGAGGGTGTTCGACGCCGACGAGTACAGCAGATGCCGGATCGCGGTGTGCGCGCCCGACGGGCCCGCGGCGAGACCGGCGGCCACCTCGCGGGCGCGGGCCGCGACCTCGTCGTCGGACGCGGTGATCTCGCTGAGCAGGCCCAGCTGCACCGCGGCCGGCGCGTCGATCACCTCGTCGCGCAGCAGGATGGAGCGGGCCTTGCCGAGCCCGACGATCCGCGGCAGCAGCCACGACATGCCGCCGTCCGGGGAGAGACCGATCCCGGGGTATGCCGGACGCATTCGGGTGGCCGGGCCGCCGATCGCGAGGTCGGCGTGCAGCACGAGGCTCATCCCGGCGCCCGCGGCCCAGCCGGAGGCCGCGGCGACGACCGGCAGGCGCGTCGAGTACAGGGACGCGATGAGGGTGTGCAGGTCGTGCGCGAGGCCGCGGAGGTATTCGCGGCGGTCGTCGGCGGCCGCGAAATAGGCCACGTTGCCACCGGCGCAGAAATTCTTGCCCCGGCCGGTCAGCAGCACGGCGCGCGCCTTCAGGCTGCCGCGCATCACCTTCTGCAGGGCCTCGTTCCCGGCCAGCACGGCGCCGTGGTCCAGCGCGCTGCCCGCGGTGGAGAGGGATACCGCGATCTCCAGGACCCCGTCGTCGTGGAGAATGGTCAGATCATCGCTCATGGGCGCCAGCATAGGCGGCGTCCGTCGTCGTGGACACGAGAGGATCGCCATGACTCGTCAGCCGGGCCCGGACGGGCCGCCCCAGCAGCAGCCGGAGGACGGTGCCGCTTCGGGCGGGACAGCGTCGTCGGACGGGCGTGGCAAGGCCGTGCTCGTCGGCGCCGGGGTGATCGGTGCGGTGGTGCTGGTGGTGGTGATCGTCCTGATCGTGATGGCCGCGCTCGGCGTGGGCTTCTTCGCGTCGAAGAGCGACGACGCGGCCGGCGGGTCGGCGGCGAGCAGCTCGGTCACGGCCGCACCGACCGCACCGGCCGGCGGCACCCCCGTGTGCATCTTCGATGCGAGCGCCGCGCAGGACCTGGCGTCGTCCATGAGCGGCTGGCTGAGCTCGTCGGGGTACGTCGTCACGCGGACCGGGAGTCTGCCTGCGTCGTCGGTGCCCCAGAACACCGTCTACTTCACCGGTGAGCTGGAACCGGAGGGTCGTGCGCTGGCGCGGCTGATCGGCGCCGAGGCCCAGGCACGGCCGACGACGTTCACCGAGTGCCCGCAGCAGCTGGTGCTGATCGTGCGCACGTCGTAGACGGTCGCGGGTCGTCGGCGGTATGGGCGCCTCACCCAGGACCGCCGGCTCCCGGCCAGATGCCGATCGCCGCCCGGCACCAGGCCGGGCGGCGATCGAAGAGGGCGGGTGCGGACTAGACCGAGGTGGTCTTGCCGGCCTTCAGGCACGAGGTGCACACGTTCTTGCGCTTGCGGTTGCCCGGGGCGACCTCGACGCGAACCGACTGGATGTTCGGGTTCCAGCGACGGTTGGTGCGACGGTGCGAGTGCGAAACCGACTTGCCGAAGCCGGGGCCCTTGCCGCAGATGTCACAAACGGCAGCCATGTCGAACTCCCTTGGTTGAAAATGATCGGTGGTCTTCACCGGCCGGGGGCGCAGTGAAGCGCCGCCACGACAGGCAACCCGACAAGACTAACCGGCGGGCCGCCGGAACGACAAATCGCGGCGGGGACCGCGGAGGCTGACGGGCTTCGTGTCGGTGCCGCCAAGTAATCTCTGACACAACCGGCAGTCGCGGTCGGCGAGGAAGGGGGACGACGGTGCAGCGAATCGGTCACGGCGTGCCGCTGAGCCCGGGGCTGATCCGGGACTGGGCCGGCGCCTGCGCGGAGGGTCTGGAGGCCCAGCGCGCCGAGATCAACGACCTCAACGTCTTCCCGATCCCGGACGCCGACACCGGCAGCAACATGGCGTTCACCATGGCCGGTGCGGTCGCCGCGCTGGACGACGTGCCCGGCGACGTCGACCTGACCACGCTCACCCGGACGCTCGCCGACGGCGCCGTCGCGAGTGCGCGGGGAAACTCGGGCATCATCTTGTCGCAGATCCTGGTGGGGCTGGCCGACGCCGCCGATCTGGCCGCCGCCGAGGACGACGCGCGTTTCACCCGGCTGGTGATGAACGGCCTGCGTCTGGCGTCGCTGTCGGCCCGCCGGGCGGTCAGCATCCCCCGCGAGGGCACCGTGCTGACCTTGCTGGCGGTGGCCGCCGACGTGGCCGCCCGCGAGGTCGAGTCGAGTCCGGCCGATCAGGTGCGGGCGGTGGCCGACGAGTGCGCGGTCGCGCTGGAAGCCACCACCGAGCAGATGGTCGAGCTGGCGAACGCCGGCGTCGTCGACGCGGGCGCCCGCGGATTCCTGGTGATGCTCGACGCGATGGTGCTGGTCGTGACCGGGGTGGCCAATCGCCGCCGCTCCTACCGGGGGTCGATGACCGACACCGGGCACAGCGGCTCGGACTGCTCGGGCTCGGGCGACACCGACTTCGAGGTGATGTACCTGCTCACCGCCGCCGACGGGACGCGGATCGGCTCGCTGCGCGACGAACTGAACGATCTCGGCGACTCCGTGGTGATCGTCGGGGACAGCTCGGCCGGTGGCGAGCAGTTCTCGGTCCACGTGCACACCGACCTGCCGGGCGCGGCGGTGGAGGCCGGGCTGCGGATCGGCGAGGTTCGTGACATCCGGATCAGCTGCTTTCTGCTCGACGAGGTCCGCAGCCAGCCCGGGGCCACCGAGCCGCCGCCCCGGCACAAGCGCGCCGTGCTGGTCCTGGCCCGGGGCGACGGCGCCGAGGCGCTGTTCACCGACGCCGGGGCGATCGTCGTGCGCGCCGATCACGGCGTGCATCCGGCGACGGTCGCCGAAGCGATCCGGGCCGCCGACAGCGCGCACACCGTGGTGATGGGCAACGGCATGATCGCCTCGGCCGATCTGGTCTCGGTGGGTGCGGAGGCGCGCTCGGCGACCCGCTCGCTGGTCTTCATCCCGACGGCGTCGATGGTGCAGTGCCTGGCGGCGCTGGCCGTGCACGATCCCGGGGAGTCGCCCGATGTGGACGCCTTCGCCATGGCCGAAGCCTCCGGCGCGACGCGCTGGGGCTCGCTGCGTACCTCGACCGGCAAGATGATGACCCTCGCCGGGACCTGCGAGATCGGCGACACCCTCGGCCTGATCGGCTCGGACGTCCTGGTGATCGCACCCGAGCAGACCGGCGCCGCGACGGCCCTGGTCGACCTCATGCTGGCCACGGGCGGCGAACTGGTGACGGTGCTGGCCGGCCGCGAGTTCGGCGACGACGCCCGCGCGCGGCTCGTCGATCACGTGCACCACCAGTACCCGGGCATCGAGCTGACGATCTACGACGGCGGCCAGACCGACCAGCTGCTGCAGATCGGCGTCGAATAGCGCCATGGACCACGCCGGACTGACGCTCACCACCGAGCTGGCGCACACCGCGCTCGAGCCGAAGCTGGTCGGCAAGCTGGCCGACCTGGAACTGGTGACCGTCGGCGAACTGCTGCGCTACGCCCCGCGCCGGTATCTGGCCCGCGGCGACGTCTCCGATGAGGAGATGCCGGAGGAGGGCACCTGGATCAACATCGTCGGGAACGTCATGCGCGCCGAGAACATCCCGATGAAGCGTAAGCCGGGCAGCTTCCTCAAGGTCACCGTGAACGACGGCCGCCGCACCTACGAGGCCAGCTTCTTCAACGCCCGCTGGATGAAGAAGCGCCTGCTGCCGGGCATCCGGCTCGCGCTGGCCGGCACGGTGAAGTACTACCGCGGCCAGATCCAGCTGTCGCACCCGCAGTGGCTGATCCTGCCCGACACCCCCGACGAGAAGGTGGTCGGCACGGCGATGCTCGCCGAGCTGGTGGCCGACGAGACCGAGCACGACCCGGATCACGTCGCGTCGCCCGAAGACCTCGCCCATTTCTCCCGCGACATCGTCCCGATGTACCCGGCCACCAAGGACATCCAGACCTGGGAGATCTGGCGCGCCGTGCGCCGGGTCCTCGCCGACCTGGGGCCGACGCCCGACGCGCTGACCGACCCGCAGCGGCTCGCGCGCGGCCTGATCACCTCCGACGAGGCGATCCGCAAGATCCATCTGCCCGACTCGCAGGCCGATCTCGCGCTGGCCCGGCAGCGGCTCAAGTTCGACGAGGCCCTCGCCGTGCAGACCGCCCTCGCACAGAACCGGATCGCCGCCGGCACCGAGGCGGCGCACGCCTGTCCGCACGTGCCGGGCGGTCTGGAAGACCAGCTGCTCGCCATGCTGCCGTTCGAACTCACCGCGGGACAGCGAGAGGTGCTCGGCGAGATCGGCGACGATCTCGCCGCCCAGCATCCGATGAACCGCCTGCTGCAGGGCGAGGTCGGCTCGGGCAAGACGCTCGTCTCGCTGCTGGCGATGCTGCGCGTCGTCGACAACGGCCACCAGTGCGCGATCCTCGCCCCGACGGAAGTGCTCGCCGCACAGCATTACTGGACCGTGATGACGATGCTCGGCCCGCTGGCGCGCGGCGGCCAGCTGGGTGCGGCCGACGGCGCGACGCAGGTCGCGATGCTGACCGGGTCGCAGCGGACCGCCGAGCGCAAACAGAATCTGCTCGACATCGTCACCGGGCAGGCCGGGATCGTGATCGGCACCCATGCGCTGCTGGAGGACAAGGTCGAGTTCTTCGACCTCGGGATGGTCGTGGTCGACGAACAGCACCGCTTCGGCGTCGAACAGCGCGACGTGCTGCGTGCCAAGGGCCGCGTGAACCGGCCGCACTTCCTGGTGATGACGGCGACGCCGATCCCGCGCACCGTCGCGATGATCACCTTCGGCGACCTGGAGACCTCCACGCTGAGCGAACTGCCGCGCGGCCGGCAGCCCATCGGCACCACCGTGGTCCCGATGGGGAAGCAGAACTGGATCGATCGCGTCTGGGAGCGGGCCGACGAGGAGATCGAGCAGGGCCGCCAGGTGTACGTGGTGTGCACGCGCATCGGCGACGAGAAGTCGAACGCCGAGGCCAAGGAGGTCTCGGTCCTCGATCAGTGGCAGGAATTGACCGAGTCGGGGCCGCTGGCGAGGCGCAGCGTCGACTATCTGCACGGCCGGATGCCGGCCGACGAGAAGAACGAGGTGATGGACCGGTTCACCCGCGGGGAACTGGACGTCCTGGTCTCCACCACGGTCATCGAGGTCGGCGTCGACGTGCCCAACGCGACGATGATGGTGATCGTCAACGCCGAACGCTTCGGCGTCAGCCAGCTCCACCAGCTGCGCGGCCGCGTCGGCCGTGGCCGCCACGCCGGGCTCTGCCTGCTGATGACCACCGCGGGGGAGGGGACCGGGGCGCTCGCGCGGCTGCGGGCCGTCGCTGGTTCCAACGACGGCTTCGAGCTGGCCCGCATCGACCTGGAGGCGCGGCGCGAGGGCGACGTGCTCGGGTCGGCCCAGTCCGGCGGCGTGTCGTCGCTGCATTTCCTGTCGTTGCTCGACGACGCCGACGTGATCTCCGACGCCCGGGAACTCGCGACCGAGATCGTCTCCGAAGACCTGTCGCTGGCCGAACACCCGGCCCTCGCGGCGCTGGTCGACTCGATCCTGCTGCCGTCGAAACTGGGGTACCTGGAGAAGTCGTAGGTCCGAGCCCTGTGGCATGACGGTCGAGCGAAGTCGAGACCCCTCGCACCGGTCGAGCCTTCACCGCCGGCTGAGCCCTTCGACTCCGCTCAGGAACCACCGGTCGAGCCTTCATAGCCGGTTGAGCCGGTCGAGCTTTGACCGTCGGTTGAGCTGGTCGAGCTTTCATAGCCGGCTGAGCCCTTCGACTCCGCTCAGGAACCACCGGTCGAGCCTCGTGCTGAGCATGCGTGGCGGAGCCTGCGACGACACGCGGTCGAAGTACCCGCCAGGGCGAGACCGAGTCGAAGCCACCCCGCAACCGCATGGAACCGGCAAGCCTCCCGCTGCGTCTAAGTCTCGTGAGAATCATGACGCTGCGCAGGGACATCGAACGACGGCTGGCGACTCGCCGTCACGTCCGCCACGACGGCCGGATCCGGCTGACCGGACGGCACTGGGCGTCGTTGACCGGATTCGCGGTGACCGCGGTCATCGTCGCCGCCGGGATCGGCTGGCACAGCGCGCCGGGGGCCGCCGTCGACCCGGTGCGCGTCCGGCTCGCGCGCGAGGCCCTCGCGACGCTGAGCGTGGTTCCGCGGCGTCCGCCGCACGACTCGGCTTATCACCGCGAGGCGTTCGGCCCGGCCTGGACCGACGCCGCGGGTGTCCCGGGCGCGGGCAACGGCTGCGACACCCGCAACGACGTCCTCGCCCGTGACCTGGCGGTCGCGAAGTCGGTGGCCGCGCAGACCTGCCGGAGCGCGGTCGCCGCCGGCCGCTTCCGCAGCCCGTACACCGGCCGGGAGATCACCTTCGCGCGGGGCCGCGGCTCGGCGGCCGTGCAGATCGACCACATCGTGCCGCTGGCCTACGCCTGGGACATGGGTGCGGCGTCGTGGGAGCCGGCCCGGCGGGTGGCTCTCGCGAATGATCCGGCCAACCTGGTCGCCGTCGACGCGGCCAGCAACCAGGCCAAGTCCGATCTGGAACCCGGCCGCTGGATGCCGCCTCTGCGCGGCTTCGCCTGCCAGTACGCGATGCAGTTCGCGACGGTCTCCGCCGCCTACGACCTGCCCGTCGACGAACGCTCCCGCGACGTGCTCGCCGCGGCGCTGGGGAAGTGCTGAGCGTTCACCGCCCGGCGGTGTCGTCCCCGCGCGCCGGATCGTGGGGGTCGTTCGCGGGCGGTGCGGCGGGTGTCTGCGGCCCGTATCCGCCCGCGGGCGGATACGGCGCCGGATATCCGGCCGGGTAGCCGCCCACCGGCGGCGGGTATCCGCCGGGCAAGGGCTGCGCGGCCGTCCTGGCCCGGCCGGCGCCGACGATCCAGAGGATCACCCCGACGATCAGCAGCAGCGCGCCCAGTCCGCCGCCGAAGACGGCGAGCATCACTCCACCCGCACCGCTCAGGACCCCGCGCACGGAGACCGGAGGTGCGGCCACCACGTTCGCGCCGTGGCAGTCGATGTAGTAGACGCCGTCGGCTGTGGCCCGGTAGGCGGCGAACGACCCGATGCTGCCGCCCTCGTAGGTGAGCGAGGTGTCCGGATCCGGGCGCGGTTCGACGGTGCCGGGATCGAACGAGCACGACGGCGCGGGCGCTGCCGTGTCCGACCGCGAATAGAGCACGATGACCTCCCCGCTCTCGGCGCGGTACGGGGTCGGTGCGCTCTGAACAGTCACCGCGCGGTCGGTCACGTCGGAGATCGTCGAGAACCCGCGCACCGCCAGGACCACGCCGACCGCCACGCAGATCACCGCGATCAGCAGTCCAGACCAGGTCAGCCACTTACCCGTCGTCTTCATGTCCCGATCGTCGCACGGACCGGCCCGGCCGGAAAGGCCTGACCGCCGCCGATCCGGCCTCGGCGAAAGTCGTCCCAACCGTGGAGTAGTAGCGGGTGGTCTCCGGAAGATCCGGTGGGCGACCTGGGCCGATGTGCTGCGCAGGTATGCGCCACGAGATGGTGACGTCACGGTACGGACAGACGGCCGGCCGCACTCCTGGACGACGACGTGGACGGCGAAAGAGCGGGCCGGTCGGCAGCGTCTAACCTGGACCTCATGACCGAGACCACACAGGACGCCGCCGAGGTCACCGACATCGCGGCCGTCGTTCTCGAGCAGGCCCGGGCCGCCAAGAAGGCCTCGCGCACGCTCGGCACGCTCACCACCGCGGAGAAGAACGAGGTGCTCCTCGCCGCAGCCGAGGCCATCGACGCCGCGGCCGAGACCATCCTCGCGGCCAACGCCGAGGACGTCGCGCGCGCAGAGGCGGCAGGCACCGAGGACTCGCTGATCGACCGGCTGCGCCTGACACCGGACCGCATCACCGGGATCACCAGCGGCCTGCGGCAGGTGGCGGCGCTGCCCGACCCGATCGGCGTGATCGTGCAGGGCAAGACGCTCCCGAACGGGCTCGAGCTGCGCCAGGTCCAGGTGCCGCTCGGCGTGGTCGGCTTCGTCTACGAGGCCCGGCCGAACGTCACGGTCGACGGCTTCGGGATCTCGTTCAAGGCGGGCAACGCGGTGCTGCTGCGCGGGTCGTCGTCCGCGGCCAGCTCCAACGCCGCGCTGGTCGAGGTGCTGCGCGGTGTGCTGTCCGACCGCAAGGTGAACCCCGACGCGGTCGCACTGCTGCCCAGCCACGACCGGTCCAGTGTCACCGCGCTGATCCAGGCGCGCGGCCTGGTCGATGTGGTGATCCCGCGCGGCGGGGCCGGGCTGATCGCGACCGTCGTGGAGAACGCCAAGGTGCCGACCATCGAGACCGGTACCGGCAACTGCCACATCTACGTGCACTCGGCGGCCGACGTCGACACCGCGACGCGGCTGATCGTCAACGCCAAGACCCGCCGTCCCAGCGTGTGCAACACCGTCGAGACGGTGCTCATCGACCGCGCCATCGCCGGCGACGCGCTCACCCCGATCGTCGCGGCGCTGCAGTCGCAGGGCGTCACCATCCACGGCGAGGAGCCCGGCATGGTCCCGGCCACCGAGGACGACTGGCACGCCGAATACTTGTCGCTGGACCTCGCGCTGAAGGTGGTCGACGACCTCGACGCCGCCGTCGAGCACATCGACACCTACGGCACCGGGCACACCGAGGCCATCGTCACCGCCGATCAGGCCGCCGCCCGGGCGTTCACCTCGCGCGTCGACGCGGCCGCGGTGATGGTCAACGCGTCCACCGCGTTCACCGACGGCGAGCAGTTCGGATTCGGCGCCGAGATCGGTATCTCCACCCAGAAACTGCACGCCCGCGGGCCGATGGGACTACCCGAACTCACCTCGACCAAGTGGGTCGTCTGGGGCGACGGTCAGGTGCGTCCGGCATGACCGCGACCGTGCCCAGCGGTGTCGTGCCGAGCTTCACCGACACCCGCGACGTGGTCGCCAAGCTGCGCACCACCGGCTACCTGGCCGACGAGGCCACCGCCACCGCGACCTACCTCGCCGATCGTCTGGGCAAGCCGCTGCTGGTCGAGGGCCCGGCGGGCGTCGGCAAGACCGAGCTGGCCCGCGCCATCGCCGGTGCCACCGGAGCCGACCTCGTCCGCCTGCAGTGCTACGAGGGGATCGACGAGGCGCGCGCCCTCTACGAGTGGAATCACGCCAAACAGATCCTGGCGATCCAGGCCGCCGGGCAACGGGACTGGGACGCGACCAAGGACGACATCTTCTCCGAGGAGTTCCTGCTCGCCCGTCCGCTGCTCACCGCGATCTCCCGCACCGAGCCGACCGTCCTGCTGATCGACGAGATCGACAAGGCCGACGTCGACATGGAGGGTCTGCTGCTGGAGATCCTGTCGGACTTCGCGATCACCATTCCGGAGATGGGCACGGTGGCGGCGCAGCGCCGCCCGATCGTGCTGCTCACCTCCAACGCGAATCGGGAGCTGTCGGAAGCCCTCAAGCGGCGCTGCCTCTACCTCTACATCGACTTCCCGGACGCCGACCTGGAACGCGAGATCCTCGCCTCCCGGGTGCCGGACCTGCCGGAGAATCTGGCCGCCGAGGTCGTCCGGATCGTCGGGGTGCTGCGCGAGCTGGACATTCGCAAGAAGCCGTCGGTCGCCGAGACCATCGACTGGGGCAACACACTGCTGGCGATGGTCGCCGGCACCGAGGTCGCCGAGCACGACGGCCGGGTGTCGAACTCGATGCTCAAGCGCACGCTGGGCGTCGTGCTCAAGCACCGGGCCGACGTGCTGACCGCCATTCGCGAGCTGAAGCTGGACTGACGTGCCCGCCTCGTCGCCGCCCGCCCCGGACTCTGAGCCGCCGACGCCGCGCCCCGAGCCGCCGAAGCCGCGCCCTGAGCCGCTGACGCCGCGCCCTGAGCGCGTCGAAGGGTCCACCACGACACTGGTCGACACCCTCACCGGATTCGTGGAGGACCTGCGCGGCCGGGGAATCGTGGTGGGACCGTCGAACCTGATCGACGCAGGCCAGGCGATGGAGGTCCTCGACCTGCTCGACCGGGAGAGTCTGCGTGAAGGCCTCGCGGCGACACTGCTGTCCGATCACCTGCACCGCGACACCTTCGATCTGTGCTTCGAGTTGTGGTTTCCGCTCGGGCACACCGCCCGGGCCGGCGCGATCGAGGTGCCGCGCGACGACGCGGGTCAGGTGGACGTCGACGCGATGCGGGAGCTGACCGCCGAGGTGCTCGCCGACGACGACGCGATGACCGACGGGCGGTTCGACCAGCTGGTGGCGCTCGTCGTCGACCAGCTCGGCCGGTACGAGTCGGCGCGCGGCGAGAGTTTCTCGGTGTATCAGGCGATGTCGGCGATCTCGCCGCAGACGCTGATCGCCCAGATCGCGGCCGCGATGGCCGCCGGGATCCCGCGCGAGGAAGGCCGCCGGGCCGGCGACGATGCCCTCAACCGGCGCGCCGCGCGCGGCGCCACCCAGCGCTTCCGGGCCGCTGTGGAGACCGAGGTGCAGCGCCGGATGTCGGCCCTGCGCGGCCGCGACGAGGTGGCCGCCTACGCCGTCCCCAAGCTGCCCGAACAGATCGACTTCTTCTCGGCCAACCCGCAGGACATGGCCAAGCTGCGCCGCACCATCGATCCGATCGCGCGGCTGCTGGCGTCGAAGCTGGAATTCCGGCGCCGCCGCAACCACCGCGGCGCCGTGGACATCCGGTCCACGCTGCGGGCGTCGATGTCGACCGGCGGGGTGCCCATCGAGCTGCGGCACCGGAAACCGCGCCCGGGCAAACCCGAGCTGGTGGTGATCTGCGACGTATCGGGGTCGGTCTCCGGCTTCAGTTCGTTCACGCTGCAACTGGTGTACGCGCTGCGTCAGCAGTTCTCCAACGTCCGGGTCTTCGCGTTCATCGACACCGTCGACGAGGTGACCGACTACTTCGACCGCGCGCACGCGGACGACCAGTTCGGTGAGCGCATGGCGACGATGCTCACCCAGGCCCGGATCAGCACCCGCGACGGACACTCCGACTACGGTCACATGCTGCGCGGATTCGCCGAGAACTATCTCGACTCGCTCACCCATCGTGGGGCGCTGCTGATCCTCGGCGACGCCCGCAACAACTACGCGCTCTCCTCCGTCGACGCGCTGGAACGGCTGCGCGATCGGGTGCGCAACGCCTACTGGCTGAACCCGGAACGCCGGGAACTGTGGGACACCGGCGACTCGATCGCGGGCAAGTACGGGGAGGCGATCGATATGTTCGAGTGCCGCAACGCCGAGCAACTCGCCCAGGTGATCGCCAACCTGCTGCCGGTGTGACCGGCACCCGATGCGTAAAGTCCAGTGACATGTCCGACCAGCCGCACACGCCACGCCGCATCGGCGTCATGGGCGGCACCTTCGACCCGATCCACAACGGCCACCTGGTGGCCGGCAGCGAGGTGGCGCATCGGTTCGGCCTGGACGGAGTGATCTTCGTCCCGACCGGGCGGCCCTGGCAGAAGGAAGGCCACGAGGGGCTGGCCTCGCGCCGGGTCACCGCCGCCGAACACCGCTATCTGATGACGGTGATCGCGACCGCGTCGAACCCGCACTTCACCGTCAGCCGCGTGGACATCGACCGCGACGGCTTCACCTACACCGTCGACACCCTCCGCGACCTGCGCCGCGAGTACCCGGACGACGAACTGTTCTTCATCACCGGTGCTGATGCGCTGGAAACCATCCTGACCTGGCAGAATTGGGAAGAAGCGTTCGAGCTGGCGAACTTCATCGGGGTATCCCGCCCGGGATACGCTCTCGACGCCACCCACCTGGCCGAACACCTGGCGACCAAATCGCCGCACGCACTGCAGATGATGGAGATCCCCGCCCTGGCGATCTCCTCGACGGACTGCCGCAGGCGTGCCGCGGACGGTCGCCCGGTCTGGTATCTGGTACCCGACGGAGTGGTCCAGTACATCAGCAAACACGGCCTGTACCGAAAGGAAACCACGTGACCGCCACCGCAGAAGCGCGCGAACTCGCGGCCATCGCCGCCCGTGCGGCCGCGGCCCGCAAGGCCGAGAACGTCGTCGTCATCGACGTCTCCGAACCGCTGGTCATCACCGACCTGTTCGTGATCGCGTCGGCCGACAACGAGCGTCTGGTCAACGCGATCACCGAGGAGATCGAAGACCGCGTGCGCGAGGCCGGACATCAGCCGCTGCGCCGCGAGGGCACCCGCGACGGACGCTGGGCGCTGATCGACTACGGCGACGTCGTCGTGCATGTGCAGCACGATGACGAGCGCGACTTCTACGGCCTCGAGCGCCTGTGGAGCGACTGCCCGATCGTCGAGATCGACGGGCTCGACGAGGCCGCGGCGTCCGCCGACGGCGACGGGGCATGACCTTCGAACCCGACCAGGGCGACACCAGCGTCGAACGGCTCACGCCGATCGTGCGGCGGCTGGTGCTGCTGCGCCACGGACAGACCGAGTACAACGCCGCCCGGCGCATGCAGGGCCACCTGGACACCGACCTGACCGAGCTGGGAGTCGTGCAGGCGCGGACCGCCGCGGCCGAGCTCGCGTCCCGGTCGCCCCGGGTGATCCGTTCATCGGATCTGCGCCGCGCGCACGACACCGCCCTCGCACTCGGGGCGGCCACCGGGCTGCCGGTGACCACCGACCGCCGGTTGCGCGAAACGCATCTCGGTGACTGGCAGGGGCTGACCCATGCCGAGGTCGACGCGTCGATGCCCGGCGCGCGGCGGATCTGGCGCGACGACGCCACCTGGACCCCACCCGGCGGTGAGAGCCGGGTCGAGGTGGCGGCGCGCTCGGTCCCGGTGGTCACCGAGCTGCTGGCCGAACTCGACGACTGGGGTCAGGGCGAGAACGCCGAGGCGCCGGTGATCCTGGTGGCGCACGGCGGGGTGATCGCGGCGATGACCGCGGGACTGCTCGGGCTGCCGGTCGCCAACTGGCCGATCCTCGGCGGCCTGGCCAACACCAGCTGGGTGCAGCTGTCCGGGCACAGCCTGCCCGGCGAGGAACCGACCTGGCGGCTGGACGTGTGGAACGCCACCGCGCAGCCGAGCGACACCGGGGTCCAGTAGTGGCTCCGGCGGCGTCGACGGCGGGGGAGCCCGGGACGATCCTGGTGCTCGCCGACTCGCTGTCGTTCTACGGGCCCGGCGGGGGACTGGCGGCCGACGACGGGCGCATCTGGCCCAACCTGGTCGGCGCCGACACCGGCCGCGACGTGGAACTGTTCGCGCGCATCGGGTGGACCAGCCGCGACATCTGGTGGGCCATCACCCAGGATCCCCGAGTGTGGGCCGCGCTGCCCAAGGCCGACGTCGTGGTGCTTGCCTTCGGCGGCATGGATTCGCTGCCGTCGCCGCTGCCGACCGCGCTGCGGGAACAGATCCGTTATGTGCGTCCGGCGGCCCTGCGCCAGAAGGTGCGCGACGCCTACGGCTGGGTGCAGCCGCGACTGTCCCGGGCGGGCTGGCCGATGGCCCTGCCGCCGCGGGTGACCGTCGACTACTACGAGAAGATCCGCGGGGCGATCGCCCACCTGCGGCCCGGCCTGCCGATCCTGGTCGCGCTCCCGCCCACGCACGCCAGCCCGTACTACGGTCACGCCCACCCCGGCCGGGTGCCTACCAGCGCGGCGATCGCGGGCTGGGCCGCCGAGCACCGCCTGCCGACGGTCGACTTCTATCCGGTGACCGCCGCCGACTTCACCGACTCGCCCGGGGAGATGAACCCCGACGGGATCCACTGGGGCCTGCACACGCACCGGGCGATCGCCGCCCTGGTCGCCCCCGCCGTCACGGACCTCCTCACCGGACAGGCCGGATCTCCATAGCGGCCACTACCTCCCAGCGGTCTTCTCCCCGTTACGGTCGACTTCCCGCGGGGCTCACCACGGTGGTCGAGCGGAGTCGAGACCTTGGCCCTTAGGACGGGATCTCAGGCTAGTCTGCTGCGCGGTGGCTGTTGTACGACCGCACGACAGCAGGGTGTCAGCCGAGGCGTGCGCGCCGGACGCGGATCGCCGCCACGATCTTCTCGATACAACCGATCGGATCCATGGTGATCTGACGCCACGTGAACGGAAGCACCAGCCACCCCGCCGCGGCGAGGGCCGCGGCCTTGGCTGCATCGGACTCGAACCGGTCGTGGTCGCGGTGGTAGGCCCAGCCGCTGATCTCCACCGCCACCCCCTCGGCGGGCCAGGCGAAATCGATCCGCCAGCGTCCGAACGGGAGTTGTTGCACCCAACCGCCGATCTCCTCGGTGCGCAACTGCTCCACGAATACGCGCTCGCTCTCGGCTTCGCTGTCACACGAGGCGGCTTCCAGATACGGCAGCGCGGCCCGGATCCCGGGCCGGCGTGAATTGCGCTCGAACGCGCGCTGCACGGCCTCGACGGTGACCTGGCCGGTTTGCAGCGCGCGGTCGAAGAACGCCTGGGGGTCGTCGACAAGGGCCACCGCCAGCAGAACCGTGAGCGGGCGGCGGGTCACCCGGATACCGCGCAGCGTCTCGACGTCCTCGGGCGGAAGCTCCCGGCGGACGAGGTCGGTGGCGAAGGGCGCCGAGCTCCGGCCGGTCACGGTGGGCGGCGCGGACAGCGTGATCGCGGCGGGAAGGTCGTCGAGCATCCCGTGCCAGAACGCCGCGGCGGTGCGGTCGGCGACGGCGCGGTGAACGGCGACCGCGGCGCGGAGCCGGGCCGCGCCGGTGAGATCGTGCGTGCCGCAGAGGTAGACCCCGGGGGTGAGCCGGTGCCAGGCGCCGATGTCGATCCTGGTGCGGATCGCCGCTCGGGTCATCCCGAGTTCGACGGCTTCGGCGTGCGTGATGATCCCGTCGTGGTCGGCGATCCGGCGAGCGACCCGCGTCGCGACCATGCGCCGGTCCGCACGCCGGGTCGCGCGATCGGTTCTCGCCGGATCGACTGTCGGTGCTCCGGCCGAAAGCGGTGGTCTCATGCCTGTTTAGACGCGCCGCCGGTGCATCCGGTTCCATTCCGGACGCCGTCTGCTGTCCCGTGGCGGCTGGGCGACCACCGGACAGCAAGCGAGCCCGGCGATACCGGCAATCCGAACCGGGGGCCGGGCCCCGGGGCGGTGCGGCTAAGTTGTAGGAATGTCTGTCATCGTCGTCACCGATTCGTCTTCGCGGTTGCCCGCGTCACTGGCGGACCGTTACGGCATCCGGCAGGCGCCGCTGCATGTGTACATGCCGGACGGCACCGAGTACCTGGAGGGTGTCGACCGGATTCCCCGGAGCGTGGTGTCCACGTCCGGGGTGACGACCTCCGGCGCCAACCCGCAGGATCTCACGGAGCTGTACCGGGAGGCCCTGGAGCGCAGCGACGGCGACGGGGTCGTGGCCGTCCACATGTCCCGGCGGCTCTCGGGTACCTGGGCGGCGGCCCGGCTGGTCGCCGAGGAACTCGGCAGCGACCTGCGCGTGGTCGATTCGCGCGCGGCCGGAGTCTCGGTGGGTTTGACGACGCTGGCGGCAGCCCAGACCGCGGCGGCCGGCGGCGATCGGGACGAGGTCTACGAGGCGGCCGTCCGTGCCGCGGCGACCGCTGAATCGCTGATGTGCGTGCAGACCCTGGAGAACTTGCGGCACAGCGGCCGTATCAGCGCCGCGAGCCACCTTCTCGGGTCCGCACTGTCGATCAAACCGATCCTGAACATGGCCGACGGCGTCCTCACGCTGAAGGAACGGCAGCGCACGATGACCAAGGCGATCGCCGCCATGATCGACGACGTCGTCGAGCTGGTCGGTGACGACGAGGTGACCGTCGCGGTCCAGCACTGCCAGGCACCCGAACTCGCCGTCGAGGTCCAGGAGAAGGTGGTGGCGCGGCTGCCGCACGTGACGTCGTCGCTGGTTGTGGAGCTCGGCATGGTCCTCGGTGTTCACGTCGGCATGGGCGCGGTAGGCATATCCATCGGCCGGGGTCTAGACCCCCTCGACTGAACCTGTGGATACCGCCCGGTATCCACAGGCCGGCGTCCGGGGGTCTGTCGCCGTGGCGGGCCGGTGCCTAGCGTCGGCCTATGGCCAGGAGAACGAACAGCCCCAGCGGTGGACTGGACCGCGTGCTGCCCGCGCGATCAGCCGCCCGACCGCCGCGCCGGAGTCTCGACGACGAGCCACCCGCGCGACGGGCCGCCGGGAGTCTCGATCCAGAGGAGTGGGGCGCCACCGCGATGCCGAGCTGGCTCGATACCGCGGCCGGCCGCCGCGCCTGGGCCGGGCGTCGTGCGCGAGAGGACTCCACCGGACAGCCGGATTCCGACGCCGGAGGCGACGACGGGTTCGAGGACGACGATTGGGCCGAGGCGGAGGACGAGGCGTCGCCCCGGAGGACGGGGTTCGGGCACTGGGACGAGGTGCTGGATCCGGCGGTCGACGGCGGGGACGATCGGCGCGACTCCTATCGGATGGGCGGGGACCGGGACGACGACCCGGACGACGATGATCCGGATCACGACCCGGACGACGATTGGGCGCGCCCGGCGCGGCGATTGACCATGCTGCCGCCCGCCGCGATCGCGCTGATCGGGGTGGGGGTGATCGCCTGCGTCGTCGCCGGTTTCGCGCTCTTCCGCGACAGCGAACCGGCGACGCCGCTGGTGAACTTCCCCGCATCGGCGGGACCGTCGTCCGGCGTTCCGGCGAGTGGTGGGGCCGAGCCGACCGGTGACGCCGCGGAGATCGTGGTCAGTGTGGCCGGACTGGTGAACCGGCCCGGCCTGGTCACGCTGCCGAAGGACGCGCGGGTGGCGCAAGCCCTCGATCGGGCCGGCGGTATCCGGGAGCGGGCGGATGTGCTGAGTCTGAATCTCGCGCAGATCCTGCACGACGGCGACCAGGTCCTCGTGGGCACCCGCGAGGACGGACCGGAGTCGGTGCGCAGTGCAGTCGTGTCCTCCGGTGCGGGCGGCGGCTCGGGCGCCGGTGTCGATGCCGGTGGCGGCGGGCCGGGCGGGACCGCCGGCGGCAAGGTGAATCTCAACACGGCGACCGCGACCGAACTCGACGCGCTGCCCGGCGTCGGGCCGGTCACCGCGCAGGCGATCATCGCCTGGCGGGAGCAGCACGGCCGGTTCGCCTCGGTGGAACAGCTCGGCGAGGTCGACGGGATCGGCTCGGCGCGGCTCGCCAAGCTGCGCGACGCCGTCACGGTCGGTTAGGGGCCGGCGATGGGCGTGGATCTGCGGCTGGCCGGCCCGGCGGCCGCATGCTGGGCCGTGGTGGCCGTCGCTCTCTGCGTTCCTCTCGCCGTCACCTTCTGGCTGGTGGGCGCGCTGGCTGTGCTCGGTCTGACGATTTGGATCACCTTGCGGCACAGCCGAACCGGTGTGGCGGTGACCGTCGCGGGAATCTGCGGACTCGCGGCGGCCGCGGCGACGGTCTGCGCACTGCGCATCGGGATCGCCGAGAGCGCGCCGATCCACCGGGACGGTGGCAAACCTGTCGTCACCCTGCAAGTGACCGGTGACCCGATGATCGGCGCCCAGCAGTCGTTCGCCCGATTGCCGGTGCGCGTGCTGACGGTCAACCGCGTGCGCACTCGGCCGGTCGACGCTCAACTGCTGCTCCGTACCGGACAGCTTCCGGAGACTGTTCCCGGACAACGACTCTCCGTCCGTGTCCGGGCCAAACCGCCACCCGGCCGGGCGGCCGATCGCCTGCTGGCGGCGCGCCTCACGGCACTCGGCGAGCCCGAGGTGATCGGCCGCGCACCGATCTGGCAGCGGTGGGCGGGCGCGGTCCGGGAGAGGCTCGCGGCGACGGCGGCCCGGGCCCTGCCGCCACGGGCGGCCGGCCTGTTCCCCGGCCTGGTGCTGGGTGACACCGGCGACCTCGATCCGGAGCTGCGGGAGAACTTCCGGGCGGCTGGTCTCACGCATTTGATCGCTGTCAGCGGGGCCAATTTCTCGATCGTGTGCGGTGCGGTGGTGCTCGCGGTGCGGCTGGCGGGGGCGTCGACCAGGCTCACCGTGGTGCTGGGTCTGGCCGTCATGGTGGCCTTCGTGATCCTGGTGCGGCCGACCGACAGCGTCTTGCGGGCCGCGGTGATGGGTGGGATCGGTCTCGTGGCGGCGCTGGCCGCCCGGCGTGCGCAAGCGCTGCCCGCGCTCGGCGCCGCGGTGATCACCGTTCTGCTGTTCTGGCCGCAGATGGCGCTGGCGCCCGGCTTCGCGCTGTCGGTGGTCGCGACCCTCGGGCTGGTGCTGTGGGCCGCGCCGCTTCGCCGGGCGCTGGTTCAGCGGGGCGTACCGGAGACGCTCGCGATACTGCTCGCGATGGCCCTGGCCGCGCAGATCCTCACCACTCCCATCGTGATCGCGATCTCCGATCGCCTCAGCCTGGTGTCGCTGCCGGCGAATCTGTTGGTCGCGCCGGTGGTCGAGGTGATCGCGCTGCTGGGTACCGCCGCGGCGGTGCTCGGGGCTCTCGGGCCTGCGGGTGGGCCGGGTGCGCTGATCGCCGAACTTCTGATCCGGGCGACCGGCCCGGAGATGTGGTGGCTGCTGACCGTCGCCGACGGGCTGGGCGGGCGGCGCTGGGCGGCGCCGGAGGTCCCCGGCTGGCAGGCCGCGGTGGTGCTCTCCCTAGCCGGCGCCGTGGCCTGGGCAGTGTGGCGAGCGCATCGGAGAGGAGGTGTCGGGCGACGTCGGGAGCACCACTCGGGTGGTGGGGCCCGGGGCGCCGACTGACTCCACAGTGGCGCCGCGGCGCCGGGGGCATCCGTAGCGGAGCGAATCGATGCGGGTCGTGCCGAATCCGCCCGACTGATATGCCGCGTTCGGGTCAGCGGGTACCGGCGCGGAGCTCGGCGATCTCCCGACTCAGATTCGCGCGGGCGGGGGCCTCCCAGAGAGCCCGGGCCGGTGCGGAACGGAACAGGGCGTCGCGAGTGAGGAACTCGGCGAGGAGTTCGGCCCGTGCGCGGCGGAACAGCGGGCCCGGAACCTGCTGATATTCGTCGCGGACGTTCGCGGCGTACTCGTCGTACCGGTCCGTATCGGCGCCCAGGACCGCCAGATCGGCGTCGGAGAGCGCGATCCCGTTGCGGTCGTCGGCGGCCGGGTCGTGCGTGAGGGTCAGTTCCACCAGGCGCACGACCTCGTCCCGGTCCGGATCGTCGGCGAGGAGGTCACGCGCGAGCGAGGCGGAGTCGTGCTCGTTGGTGCCGCTCAACGGCTCGTACACGGCATCGTGGAACCAGGCGGCCAGCACGGTGGGCCGCTCGTCGAAGTCCAGTCCGGCGGCGCGGAGGGCGGCCAGCCCCGCCAGCACCTCGTCGAGGTGCCGCCGGTCGTGGTGGCGGCGGTGCGGTTCGTCCCAGCGCCGGGCCAGGTCGTCGCGGATCGGGGCCGGAATCTCGACGTCCATGGCAGACCTTTCGGCGGGGATCGGGGGCGGGGTCATGCAGAGACGCTACGAGCTACCCCCGGGTAGACGGCGCAGGTGTCGGGCACCTCACAGGGGCCGGCCGCGAGTGCGCGACGCCGGAGGGCGCGGCGTCGTAGGCCCGTGGCACGATGGTGCCGTGACTGACCGCCTGTTTCTGCTGCTCGGCGACGACGACTTCCTGACCGGTCGGGTGATCAAGCAGGTGGCCGTCGAGCGTTCCCGCGCGGCGGGGGAGACCGTGCCGGTCACCAGGGTGCGCTGCGGTGAGGTCACCGGCCCCGAGCTCGCCGAACTGCTGAGTCCGTCGCTGTTCGCCGAGGAACGGATCGTGGTGATCGAGGCCGCGGCGGAGGCGGGCAAGGACCCCGCCGCGCTCATCACCGCCGCGGCCAAGTCGCTGCCCGACGGCATCACGATGATGGTGATCCACACCGGCGGCGGCCGCCAGAAGTCGATGGTAGGCGAGCTCAAGAAGGCCGGTGCCGCCGAAGTCGAGTGCGTCGCGCCGAAGTGGCCGTCCGAGCGCGTCGACTTCGTCCGCAAGGAATTCCGGAACCTCGGGGTCCGGGTGGGACCCGACGTGGTGGAGCTGGTGACCGACCTGGTCGGCTCGGATCTGCGGGAGCTGTCCGCCGCCTGCCACCAGCTGGTGTCGGACACCGGCGGACGCGTCGACGAAGCCGCCGTGCGCACCTACTACGTCGGCCGGCCGGAGGTGACCGGCTTCGAGGTGGCCGACAAGGCGGTCACCGGTGACGTCGCCGGAGCGATGGAATCGCTCGCCTGGGCCCAGCATCACGGGACCGCGCGGGTGCTGCTCGCGGACGCGCTCGCCGAGGCGGTGCACGCCATCGCCCGGGTACGCGCGATGGGGCACGCCGACAAGTACTCGATCGCCTCCGAGCTGGGCATGCCGCCGGGCCGCGTAGGGAAGGTCCAGTCGCAGGCACGCGCCTGGGACGCCGACTCGATCGGGCGGGCGGTGCTGATCGTCGCCGATCTCAACGGCGCGGTGAAGGGGCAAGCCGCCGACGCGGACTACGCGCTGGAGCACGCCGTGTCGACCGTCGCCCAGCTGCGTCCCCGCCGCGGCCGCTGACATACCCGGGCACGACATACCCGGGCACGACATTCACCCCGGCGACCGCGTGGTCATCGCCGGGGTGAACGGTACAGCTGTGTCGTGAACGGCGACCGGGTCGCCGGAATGCGGCCGAAGCCGCGGGAGGTCAGAGCTTGTTGACCGCGATCGCCATGGCCGACTTCTTGTTGGCGGCCTGGTTCTTGTGGATGACGCCCTTGCTGGCGGCCTTGTCGAGCTGGCGGCTGGTGCTCGCGAGCAGCTCGGCGGCCTTGTCCTTGTCGCCACCGGCGACGGCCTCACGGAAGTTGCGGATCGCGGTGCGGAGCGCGCTGCGCACCGACTGGTTGCGCTGGCGACGAGCCTCGTTGGTCTTGTTCCGCTTGATCTGCGACTTGATGTTTGCCACGCGTGTCATCCCTTACATCGTTGTCGGCCGCACCGGTGCGACCGTAGCTTCTTCGTATCGAGTGCGGTGAGCGGTCGAGTGACGACCTGCGCCGCACCGGCTCGCCAGGATGGCCGGCCGGTGAAACCGCAACAGCGATCAAGATTACCAGCGCGGCCGATCTGCCCCAAATCCAGCGGCCGGACACCTCCGCGGCGGGTCCGGCGCGTCGGCAACTCGGGCATACCGCCGCAAACTATGCTGATCGGCATTATGTCGATTGTCTACCTTCATGTCGGATTGCCCAAAACGGGGACTACGCACCTGCAGGACCGGCTGTGGGTGAACCGCGACCTGGCCCTGGAACGTGCCGGTCTGCTGTATCCGGGCGTGACCATGGAAGACCACTATCACGCCGCCGCGCACCTGCAACCGGAGCGCTACCTGGACTGGGCGACGCCCGATCGGGCCGGTGCGTGGCCGCGGATGGTGGCCCAGATGAAGGCCTGGCCGGGCGTGTCGGTGATCTCGCACGAGCTGTACGCCAACGCGCAGCCGCGGCACATCGAGAAGCTCATGGACGATCTGTCGTTCGCCGACGAAGTGCACGTGATCGTCACCGTCCGCGACCTGGCCCGCCAGCTGCCGTCGGTGTGGCAGGAGAACGTGAAGAACCAGCGCGCGGCGTCGTTCGACGAATTCCTCGCCTCGGTGGCCCGCTACCGCGACGCCGACCCGGTGGCCGACGGCTTCGTCGAGGAGCCGTTCTGGGAGTTCCAGGACTACGTCGCGATCGTGCAGCGCTGGTCGGCGGTGCTGCCGGCCGAGCGGATCCACCTCGTCACGGTGCCCGCGCCGGGTACCGGCGGACCGGGCGATGTGCTGTGGGAGCGCTTCCTGTCCGTACTCGGCGTCGATCCGGCGTTGCTGCCGAAGGAGGGGGAGCGGCACAACTCGTCGCTGTCGGCGGCACAGACGGAGTTCCTGCGCCGGCTCAATTCCCGGATCCAGCCGGGCAACATCGACTGGTGGCGGTACGAGTGGATCGTCAAGCGCCGCCTGATCGGTGAGGCGCTGCGCAATACCGGGAGCGGAAAGCCGCTCGGACTCACCGCCGAGCAGCGGGTGTGGGCGGCGGAGCAGTCCGACGACATGATCGCCGTCCTCGAGCGGGGCGGATTCGCGGTGTCGGGCACGCTCGGCGACCTGCGCGTCGATCTCGGGGTCGACGCTGCCGAGGCCGCGCCGCCGACGGCGGAGGAGGCGCTCGACGCCGGGCTGGACGCGCTGGCCTACTGGATCAAGACGATGCCCAACCCGGAGCCGAAGCCGACCGTGAAGTCGCGGGCGCGCGATGTGGCGAGACGGGCCAAGCGCCGCGCGATCGGCCTGCGGGACCGGCTGGGCGACTGACGGCCGGAGCGACGATCACCCGGCCGGCGAGCGCCCGGAGCGCGGCCGTCCGGAGCGTGGCCGTCCGGCCGGGGGATACGAACGAGCCCGTCGCCCTCATGGGCGGCGGGCTCGTCTGCTTCGGTGAGCGGATACGGCTACTTGTTGCAGACCGACGCCCGGATGTGCGAGCCGGCGCCGGCCTGGCGCATGGCGGCACGCTTGGCGCCGGCGCGGGTCTGGAAACCACGGGCGGTGCCGACGGTGGTGCGTGAGTAGCCGAAGCGGTAGGCGACCGCGCCGCACGACCGGTAGAAGGTGAAGTAGCCGCAGTGCGAGCCGCACAGGCGCTTGGCGGCGTTGCGGGCCGCGGCCGAGCTGGGGTAGTTCCAGGCCTTGGCGGTCTTGCCGTTGTAATCCCAGGCGATGGCCGCCCAGTAGTTGGTGCGGGCCTCGGCGGCCGGCGTCGCGGCCGGGAGGAGCGTTCCGGCGGTGGCGATGGAGGTGGCGATGCCGAGTCCGGCGAAGAAGCGACGAGTTTTCATGCAATGAAACTAGCTGAGACAGACCTGAGAGTCGTCGCTCGCCGCGACGATTCGCGTAGATATACCCGTGAACCCGGGTGTTTTCACCCGATCGGACTACGTAGAAATACCCAGGCCGGGGACGGCTGTGACGTCCGGATTCACCTGTCGAGAAAGAACCGCTCGGCCGCATCGGCCGTGAGTTCGCCGACCCCGCTGCGTTCCGGCTTGAGTCCGTGATCGGCCTTCTCGACCTCGACGATCTCGACCGGACCCGCGAAGAGCGCCGCGGCGGCGGCGATCTCGCCGGAGGTCGCGAAGGCATCGCTGCGGCCGTGCACGATCAGTGTCGGCGTCGTGATCCGCGGCAGATGCTCGACTCGCAATTTCTCCGGTTTGCCCGGCGGATGCAGCGGATACGAGGTCAGCAACAGCCCGTCGGCGATCAAGTCGTCCCCCGCGCCCGTCGAATCGCCCCCTGAGCTTGTCGAAGGGTATTCGGCGACGACCATCGACGCCTGCCGCCCACCGTACGACTGCCCGCCCACGATCAACGGGCCGTCCGGGGCGAGCGGACGCAGCGCGGTGATCGCGGCCCGGATCCCGTCACGATCGGCGGCCGCCTTCGACGGTGACGGCGGCCCTTTCGGCCGCTGCTGCCGGTAGGGGAGGTCGATCCGGGCGACGGTCAGCCCGCGCGCGGTCAACGACGCCGAGAGAGTGCGCAGGAGCACGGAGTCGCGGTCGCTGCCCGCGCCGTGCGCGAGGATCACCAGGCCGCGCGACGCGCGGTCCGGGAGGTCGACCGTCGCGTGGACATCGCCGGTCTGGATCACGCTGCCCGTCGCGCCTTGCTCGTCAGTCATGACCACACCGGGTCAGAGCGAAGGCCCGGGCGCCACATCGGGCCGGCGCACATGACAGTCCTGGTCGGGACGCCGCGGCGGTCGCCGGCGTCGAGGAGGTACTGATACGGGAACCGTTCACGACGCAACCGTGACGAGGAGCGTCGCCGCGCGATGAGCAGGCTTCATGGTCTCGATCCTTTCACCGGATCGTTCCGGTCGTCGAACCTGGCGCATGGCCGGTATGTTCCCCGCGGGCCCTTTGGTGAAGGCCGTCCGGCTACGATCGGCAGCCGGACAGCAGACTCGGCCCGGAGGGAGGGAGCTCGGATGAACACCGGACGCGACAACGAGCGTGCATCGGAGCGGTTCTTGTTTCTGGCTATCGCGGTAATCGGGGTCGTCGGGCTCGGGATGCTGATCGGTGGTGGTACCTGGCTGGGCATCACCATCGCGAAGGTGAGCTCCTCGCAGACGGTGACCGGCGTGGTCGTCGACCGCGTCGAAGTGATCAGGCCCAAGGACACGAACGACTTGTACGCGATCACGGTGCGGTACGAGGTCGACGGCAAGGAATACCGGTACCGGCCGGGCGCGATGTACCCGGCACCGCAGGTGGGCGAGTCGGTGACCGTCCGGTACCAGGCGGACGATCCCTCGGACGCGATGCTCGGCGGCGCGATGTCGTGGTTCGGGCAGCTGACCTTGCTGGCGATCGGTCTGATCATGACGGCGTTCGCCGTGCTCTTCGTCTGGATCGCGCGCGCACAGCGCAGACAGGCGGCGGACGATGCGGAGACCGAAGACCGGATTCGGCAGTACGGACGACGGATCCGCGCGACCGTCGACTTCGCCGGCCACCAGGAATCGGGCTGGCTCCTCACCGCGACCTACACGGACCCGGAGTCGGGCGCGCGGCGCTTCGTCGAGCATCGGTACGACGGGATGCCGGACGTGATGCCCGATGTCGGCTCGCAGGTGAACGTCCTGCTCGATCCGGACGACCCGGGCCGCTATCTGGTGGACGTCGAGTGACGGCGGCCGGCCGCCGCTCGGTGCGCGGCACGCTGATCGGTATGACACTGACCGACTACCGGGTGCGAATGGACCGAATCAAGGCGGAGGTGGATTGACGATGCGCAAGGCCCGCGAGTACATCGAGCCGGGTGCCGATCCGGTCGACGACGCGCGCTCGAGCCTGCGCGTGACCGCGGTGTGGGCCGGTCTCGGCATCGCGGTGCTGGTCGGAGGTCTGGTCTGGTTCGTCGTCGCGGCGATCACCGGCCCGGCTTCGGCATGGAGCACCGACGATCCGGGTGCGTGGGTGGGTCCGTTGGCGGCGGTGGGCAGCGGGTTGCTGGTCGGCGGCCCGGGCTGTGCCGCCTACTATCTGGCGCGACGTGATCTCCGGGAACTCGATGAGGGCGACGACGAACGCCGGCGGCTGCGCGCCGGCGGCCGGCGCCTGGACGGGGTCGTCGAATCGATCGAGCCGGGACGCGACGGCTGGGAGCTGGTCGTCGCGATCGGCGACCCGGCGGCCAAGCGGACCAGGCGATACACCCGTCGCTACTACTCCGTACCCGACGAGGTGCCTGCGGTCGGGGAGAAGATCGCCGTCTTCGTCGACCGTGATGATCCGGGTGCGTACATGGTCGACGTTCCGTGACCGCCCGGGTGCCCTGACGCAGACGCGAGAGCGCTCTTACGGTGCAACGAGGAGGATTCCGGCTATCGACTTCCGGCGCGGCCGGGGGTCTGGGACCCGGACGGCTGCCCGGCCGACGCGTCCCTCGGCGGGATCCTCGTCTTTGCAGTCCGCCGCGATGCGGGTCGTGCGTCGGCGTCATGAGAAACTAGAAACCGACCTGTGCCCGGGACCCCGGCGCACCTGTAGCCCGCGGCCGGCCGCGGCGTGCAAGGAGCAGTAGAGATTTCCACCTTCGCCGACCAGACGTTCACCGATCCCGCGCGGATTCGCAACTTCTGCATCATCGCGCACATCGACCACGGCAAGTCGACCCTCGCCGACCGGATGCTGCAGATCACCGGGGTGGTGGCCGAACGCGACATGCGTGCGCAGTACCTCGACCGGATGGACATCGAGCGTGAGCGCGGCATCACCATCAAGGCGCAGAACGTGCGGCTGCCGTGGAAGGCGAAGGACGAGAACGGTGTGGAGCAGGAGTATGTGATCCACCTGATCGACACTCCCGGCCACGTCGACTTCACCTACGAGGTCTCGCGCGCGCTGGAGGCCTGCGAGGGCGCGATCCTGCTCGTCGACGCCGCGCAGGGCATCGAGGCCCAGACCCTCGCCAACCTGTACCTGGCGATGGACAACGACCTCACGATCATCCCGGTGCTCAACAAGATCGACCTGCCCGCCGCCGACCCGGACCGGTACGCCGCCGAGATCGCGCACATCATCGGCTGCGAGCCCGGCGAGGTGCTGCGCGTCTCCGGCAAGACCGGTGAAGGCGTCGCCGAACTGCTCGACGCGGCCATCGCGCAGATCCCGGCGCCCGTCGGCGACCCCGACGCCCCGGCCCGGGCGATGATCTTCGACTCCGTCTACGACACCTACCGCGGCGTCGTCACCTACGTCCGCGTGGTCGACGGCAAGATCGTGCCGCGCGAGAAGATCGCGATGATGTCGACCGGCGCCACCCACGAACTCCTCGAGGTCGGCATCGTCTCCCCGGAACCGAAGGCCAGCGCCGGACTCGGCGTCGGCGAGGTCGGCTACCTGATCACCGGCGTCAAAGACGTCCGCCAGTCGAAGGTCGGTGACACCGTCACCACCGCCCGCGGCGGCGCCACCCAGCCGCTCACCGGCTACCGTGAGCCGCGCCCGATGGTCTACTCCGGCCTCTACCCGGTCGACGGCTCCGACTACCCGGTGCTGCGCGAGGCCCTGGACAAACTGCAGCTCAACGACGCCGCCCTCACCTACGAGCCGGAGACCTCCGTCGCCCTCGGCTTCGGTTTCCGCTGCGGCTTCCTCGGCCTCCTGCACATGGAGATCACCCGGGAGCGGCTGGAACGCGAATTCGGCCTCGACCTGATCTCCACCGCGCCCAACGTCGTCTACCGGGTGATCATGGACGACGGCACCGAGCACGTCGTCACCAACCCGTCCGACTGGCCCGAGGGCAAGACCCGCCACATCTACGAGCCGATCGTCAAGACGACGATCATCGCGCCCAGCGAATTCATCGGCGCCATCATGGAACTGTGCCAGTCCCGGCGCGGCGAACTCGGCGGCATGGACTACCTATCGGAGACCCGCGTCGAGCTGCGCTACACGCTCCCGATGGCCGAGATCATCTTCGACTTCTTCGACGCCCTCAAGTCGCGCACCCGCGGCTACGCCTCCCTCGACTACGAGGAGGCCGGCGAGCAGGAGGCCGACCTGGTGAAGGTCGACATCCTGCTGCAGGGTGAGGCCGTCGACGCGTTCAGCGCGATCGTGCACAAGGAATCGGCCTACGCCTACGGCAACAAGATGGCGCTGAAGCTGAAGGACCTGATCCCGCGCCAGCAGTTCGAGGTGCCGATCCAGGCCGCCATCGGCTCGAAGGTGATCGCCCGCGAGAACATCCGCGCCATCCGCAAGGACGTGCTCGCCAAGTGCTACGGCGGCGACATCAGCCGTAAGCGCAAACTGCTCGAGAAGCAGAAGGAAGGCAAGAAGCGGATGAAGACGATCGGCCGGGTCGACGTCCCGCAGGAGGCCTTCGTCGCCGCGCTGAGCACCGAAGCGGTGGGCGACAAACCCAAAGGGAAGTAGCGCCTCCGCGTTTTCGTGTGTGGCCGCGACGACGGCCATCGTTCGTCGGTGTCCTCGCCTGCTGGACTCTAGGACGAGGCGCTCGTTGCTAGCCGGGGCTGCGGAGGCCTCCTCATCGATGGCCGTCGTCGCGGCCTGTCGACGTCGGAGAGGGCGCCGCTTCTTGCCTGGCGGAGTGGCCTGGCCCTTCCGCTCGTTGAGCCGGGGCGCCGCTTCTCGCCTCGTGGAGTGACCTGGTTCTTCCGCTCGTTGAGCCGGCTATCTCCGCCCGTTGAGCCGGTCGAGGCGCTAGCCGAGACCGAGTCGAAACGACCACCCCGGGTTGTCCTCGACAGTTTGGAGATGAACCGAACGGGAAGTAGCGCCTCCGCGTTTTCGTGTGTGGCCGCGCCGACGGCCATCGTTCGTCGGTGTCCTCGCCTGCTGGACTCTAGGACGAGGCGCTCGTTGCTAGCCGGGGCTGCGGAGGCCTCCTCACCGATGGCCGTCGTCGCGGCCTCTCGACGTCGGAGAGGGCGCCGCTTCTCGCCTGGCGGAGTGGCCTGGCAGTAGAGAGCTCCTCATCGATGGCCGCAGTCCCGCCCGTGCTCGACGTCGGAGAGGGTGCTGCTTCTCGCCTGGCGGAGTGACCTGGCTTCTCCGCTCGTTGAGCCGGTCGAGGCGCTAGCCGAGACCGAGTCGAAACGACCCCCAGGCCAGCGGGACCCGGGTGGATCAGCCGCCGGCCGCGAGGCGGCGCATCACCTGTTGCCAGTGGGCGACCGCCCCGTCGTCGAGGCCGTCGAACGCCGTCGCGAGCAGGTCCATCTGCAACGAGGTGAGCCGGTCTTCCAGGCCGGTGCCGGCGGGCGTGAGGGTGAGGCGGCGGATGCGGCGGTCGGTGTCGTCCGCGGTGACCGCGAGATAGCCGCGCTCTTCGAGGTCCTTGATCGGACGGTGCACCGCCTGCTTGCTCACCTCGAGGATGGCGAGCAGGTCGCCGACGGAGAGGCCGGGGTCGCGGCGGACGAAGTGCAGGATCCGGTGGTGGGTGCGGCCGAGGTCGAGGTCGGCGAGGAGCCGGTCGGGCAGCGCGGTGAAGGTGCGGTAGGCGAAGTACAGGTCCTCGATCGCCGAGCGCAGCAGTGCCTCACGATCTGGGTCAACCATCTTGACCTACTTCCTCCCGTCGTCCACACTAAGGGTCAATCTTATTGACCTATCTGAGGTGTGGCACATGTTCTCTCAGCGTATCGGCGGGCTTGCGCCGTCGCCCATCCGCGCGGTTCTGGGCGTGATCGACCGCCCGGGCATGGTGTCGTTCGCGGGCGGTCTCCCGGCGACGTCGTTGCTGCCGGAGTGGTCGGGTACCGTCCCGGCCGAACTCATGCAGTACGGCCCCAGCGAGGGGGAGCCGGAGCTGCGGGAACTGGTCTCGCGGCGGCTGACCGACCTCGGCCTCGATGCCCCGGCCGAGCGGGTGATGATCCTCAGCGGGAGCCAGCAGGGGATCGACCTGGCCGCGAAGCTCTTCGTCGATCCGGGGACGCCCGTCGCCGTCGAATCGCCGACCTATCTGGCCGCGCTGCAGGTCTTCCGGTTCTACGGGGCGCGATTCACCGGTCTCGACGACCTGTCCGCCGCCGCGCTGGCCTACGTGGTGCCGACCTTCGGCAATCCGACCGGCGTGTGCCTGACCGCCGACGAGCGCGCCGGGCTGGCCGAGCGTTGTCTGGCGTCGGGCACCGTCCTCTTCGAGGACGACCCGTACCGGGAACTCGCCTACGACGACGTCGACCGCACCCCGATCGCCGCGCGGATGACCGGCGGATCGTGGATCTACCAGGGGTCGTTCTCGAAGACCTTCGCGCCCGGACTGCGCGTCGGCTTCCTCACGGCGTCGGCGGATCTGTATCCGTCGCTGGTGATGCTCAAGCAGTCCGTCGACCTGCACAGTTCACGGCTCTCGCAGCGGATCGTGTACGACGCGGTCACCGCGCCCGACTGGGATGCGCGCCTGGCCGGACTGGCGTCGTTCTACCGGAATCGCCGGGACGACTTCGAGGAGTTGCTGCGCCGTCACCTCGGCGGCCTCGCGTCGTGGACCACGCCCAGTGGCGGACTCTTCTACTGGCTCCGGCTGCACCGGCCGGTCGACACCCGGAGTCTGCTCGACGAGGCGATCGCCCGCGGGGTGGCCTTCATGCCGGGTGAGGAGTTCTTTCCCGGGGATCCCGAATCGGGGACGATACGACTGAACTTCAGCCACGCCGCCCCGGACGACGCCGACCGTGGTCTCGCAGTGCTCGCCGACCTGCTCCGCCCCTCCCCGGATTCCGTCCACCCACTCGAATTCCGTTCCACCACCTGAAATAGACCGGGCGGGCGAACGGAATCCAGGTGGTGGGACGGAATCCGTCGAGACGGCGGGCGGCGGTGCCCTCTCGACGGATGGCACAGTGGTGCCATGGGCTCCGACGTCAATCCTGTTCTCGCCCCCTCCGGGCTGCCGTACGACCTGCCGGACTTCGCCGCGATCACCGACGACGACTTCCTCCCCGCCTACGACGTCGCCCTTCCGGCGCACCTCGCCGAGGTCGAGGCGATCGCGGGCGACCCGGCGCCGCCGACCTTCGAGAACACCGTCGCCGCGCTGGAGCGCTCGGGTCGTCTCCTGGCCCGCGCCAACGGGATCTTCTTCAATCTCGAAGGGGCGGACAGCAATCCGCAGCGTGACGCGATCGCGCAGGACCTGGCGGTCCGGCTCACCGAACATCAGAACGCGATCGCCATGAATCCGCGGCTGTTCGCGCGGATCGCCGACGTCTACGACCGCCGCGATGTCCTCGGGCTCACCGAACCGCAACGCCGGCTGACCGAGCGCCGCTACCGGGACGCGGTTCGCGCGGGCGCGGCCCTCGACGACGTGGGGCAGGCCGAGATGCGGGAGATCTCGGCGCGGCTGGCCACGCTGAGCACCGAGTTCGGGCAGCGGCTGCTGGCCGACACCAACGATTCGGCGGTGCACGTGACCGACGAGTCGGACCTCGACGGTCTGTCCGCCGGCGAGATCGCCGCCGCCCGCCGGGCCGCACAGGAACGGGGACTCGACGGCTACCTGATCACGCTGGAACTGCCGACGAGCCAGTCGTCGGTGGCGAAGCTGACGAATCCGGCTGTGCGGCAACGGGTCTTCACCGCGTCGGTCGACCGGTGCGCGCGTGGCAACGAGAACGACACCCGGGAGATGATCCTGGAGATCGTGCGCCTGCGGGCGCGTCGTGCCCAGTTGCTCGGCTACGCGAACCACGCCGAATACGTGATCGCCGAGGAGACCGCGCCGGACCCGGAGGCCGTGGCCGGGTTGCTGCGTGAGCTGTCGTCGGCGGCGATGGCCGCCGGGGACTCCGAACTCGCGCGGCTGACCGAGAGCACCGGGGCGCCGCTGCAGCCGTGGGACGTGACCTACGCGCTGGCCAGAGTGGGGGTCTCGAAGGAGCCGTCGGCCGAGCCGGCCCGGGAACCCGATTGGCACGAGGTGGTCTCGACTTCGCTCGACCAGCATGAGGGGGTCTCGACTTCGCTCGACCAGCATGACGGGGTCTCGACTCCGCTCGACCGGCACGAGGGGGTCTCGGCGGAGCCGTCGGCCGACCGGCACGAGGATCCGATGACCGAGTTCGAGCAGTACTGCGAACTCGACACGGTCTACCGCGACGGGATCTTCGCGGCGGCGGGCGAACTGTACGGGCTCACCTTCGTCGAACGTCCCGATCTGCACGGGTATCACCCCGACGTGCGGGTCTGGGAGGTGGCTTCGACTCGGGCTCCTTCGTCGCCCGACTCAGCCGGCGAAGGGAGCGGTGGGATCGGTCTGTTCCTCGGCGACTTCTACGCGCGGCCGTCCAAGCGGGGCGGCGCGTGGATGAACAACATCGTCGACCAGTCGACCCAGCTGGGGACGCGCCCGGTGATCGTCAACGTCTTGAACCTGACCGAACCGGAGCCGGGGGAGCCGTGCCTGCTCACGCACGACCAGCTGGTCACCGCGTTCCACGAGTTCGGACACGCGATCCACGGCCTGCTCTCCGACACCGAGTACGTCTCGCAGTCGGGCACGTCGGTGCCGCGCGACTTCGTCGAGTTCCCGTCGCAGGTCAACGAGATGTGGGCGCTGCGCCCGGACGTGACCGCGCGCTACGCCCGGCACTGGCGGACCGGCGAACCGGCGCCGCGCGCGTTGCTCGACGCGGCGCGGGCATCGGGGGACGTCGAGCCGGCGCACGCGACCATCGAATACCTCGGCGCCGCCGCGCTCGACCTCGCCTGGCATCGGCTGGGCGTCGACGAGATCCCCGCTGACGTCCTGGATTTCGAGGCCGCGGCGCTCGCGGCGGCCGGGCTGGCGAGCGACCTGATCCCGCCCCGCTATCGCAGCACCTATTTCAACCACGTCTTCGGCGGCGGCTACTCGTCGGCGTACTACAGCTACATCTGGTCGGAGATCCTCGACGCGGAGACCGAACAGTGGTTCCATCGGGGCGGCGGCTTGCAGCGCGCGCTGGGCCGGGCCTTCGCCGACGCGGTGCTCTCGCGGGGCGACAGCGTGGACCCCGTGGCCGCGCACGCCGGCCTGCTGGGGCGCCCGGCGCAGATCGGTCCGCTGCTGCGACGGCGCGGCCTCGCGGCGGTCGGCGATGACACGGCCGAGTAGCCTTGTTTAAGTCAGCGTGAGAATAAATGACCAGGGAACGATGAGGTAGTGATGGCCGGGTTCCTGTCGTGGTGGGACTCCGTGGAGGAGTGGCTCACCGGACTGCCGTACGTTCCCCAGCTGCTCGTCGTGCTCGCCGTGGTGATCCCGCTGGCGTCGGGACTGGCGTGGCTGGTGAACTTCCTGGTCGCATGGGTGTTTTCGTTGTTCGATCGGCGCGAGGTGGGCGACGATCACGGAGTTGGGATCTGATTCATGTTTCGCTCGAAGGTCACCTGGGCGCTCGCTGCGCTGCTGGTTCTGGTTCTCGTCGCCTGGTACCTCACCAGCTAGCGCACGACAAACCCGCTGCGGCCTCGTCGGTCGCCCGTCCGCATGAGCGTTGAGCCGGCCGGTGGGCGTTGCTAGCTTTCTCCCGTGCCCAAGAACCGCTCCCGCCGACCGCTGCGCGCCGCGACACCGCTGCGCTCCGCGACGACGCTCGTCGTCGTGGCCGCACTCGCCTGGCTGCTCGCGGCGTGCGGCGGTGGATCCACCGACACTCCCGGCGGCGTCGACATCTCGTCGGGAAGCCGTCATCTGAATCTCATCGCCTACGCGACACCGAAGCCCGGGTTCGACCTGATCATCCCCGCCTTCCGGGCCACCCCGGAAGGTCACGGGATCGGCTTCTCGCAGTCGTACGGCGCGTCCGGTGATCAGTCGCGGAAGGTCGCGCGCGGCCTGCCGGCCGACGTCGTCAACTTCTCCGTCGCCCCGGACGTCACCCGCCTGGTCAAGGCCGGGGTGGTCGACAAGGACTGGGAGAACCAGGCGCCGAACCATTCCGTCCCGTTCGGGTCGGTGGTCGCGCTCGTGGTCCGGCAGGGCAACCCCAAGAACATCCACGACTGGTCCGACCTGCTCCGGCCCGGGATCACCGTCGTCACGCCGAATCCGGGCAGCTCCGGATCGGCCAAGTGGAATCTGCTGGCGCCGTACGCGGCCGAGAGCGAGGGCGGGAAGAACCCCCAGGCGGGTCTGGACTATGTGCGGGCCCTGGTCCGCGATCACGTCCGGGTGCTGCCCAAGTCCGGCCGCGAGGCGACGACGGCGTTCGAGCAGGGTCAGGGCGACGTGCTGATCAGCTACGAGAACGAGGCGATCATGCTCAAGCGGCACAACGCCACCGCGAGCGCCACCCAGCGCGTCGACTACGTGATCCCGCCGCAGACCTTCAAGATCGAGAACCCGGTCGCCGTCGTCAATACCTCCGACGACAAGCCCGCGGCGCGCGCCTTCGTGAACTACCTGTTCACCTCGCCCGCGCAGCGCCTCTGGGCGCAGGCCGGCTTCCGGCCCGTCGACCCGGCCGTCGTCGCCGAGACCGCCGGCGATTTCCCGGGCCGGATCGAACGGCTGTGGACCATCGACGACCTCGGCGGCTGGAAGAAGACCGACAAGGCGCTCTTCGGGACCTCCGGATCGATCAGCAAGATCTACGACGAGGAGGCCGGCCGATGACCGCGTCCACGACCGCCGGGCAGGCCGTCGCGCACACCCCGGCGCCGGAGCCGGCCGGCGGACGACGCTGGCGCGCGGACAATCCGCTGACCCTCGGGGTGGCCGGCCTCTGGCTGACCGTCATCGTGCTGCTGCCGCTGATCGCGATCGCGTCGAGCGCCTTCGACGACGGCTGGTCCGGCTTCTGGGACGCGGTGACCGCGCCGGCGGCGCTCGACACGCTGCGGATCACCGTGCTGCTGTCGGTCGCGGTGGCCCTGATCAACGTCGTCTTCGGCACCGTGATCGCCTGGGTGCTGGTGCGCGACGACTTCTGGGGCAAGGGCTTCGTCAACGCGCTCATCGACCTGCCGTTCGCGCTGCCGACCATCGTCGCCTCGCTGGTGCTGCTGTCGCTGTACGGGCCGAACAGCCCGATCGACGTGCACCTCGCGGCCACCCAGCCCGGGGTGATCCTGGCGCTGACCTTCGTCACGCTGCCCTTCGTGGTCCGGCAGGTGCAGCCGGTGCTGATGGAGCTCGATCGCGACGTGGAGGAGGCGGCCGCGGTCCTCGGGGCGCGCAACGCCACCATCTTCGTGCGGATCGTGCTGCCGGCACTGGCCCCGCCGATCCTGACCGGCATGGGCCTGGCATTCACCCGCGCCATCGGCGAATTCGGTTCGGTGGTGCTGATCGGCGGCAACATTCCGGGTAAGACCCAGGTGGCGTCGCAGTACATCCAGCAGCAGATCGAGGTGGACGAGCCGGTCGCGGCGTCGTCGGTGTCGGTGATCCTGCTGCTGATCGCCTTCCTGGTGCTGCTGGTGCTGCGCATCGCCGGACGGGTGCAGCAGCGTCGTGAGGAGGCGTCGGAATGATCGTGTCGCGCTGGACCCGCTACGGTTTGCGCGCCGTCGCGCTGGTCTACCTGCTGATTCTGCTGATCGTGCCGGTGGTGCTGATCTTCTGGCGCTCGCTGTCGCCGGGCCTCGGCCAGTTCTGGGACTGGATCACCACGCCCGCGGCGATCTCGGCGCTGCAGCTGTCGCTCCTGATCGTGGTGATCGTGGTGCCGCTGAACGTCATCTTCGGGGTGCTCACCGCGCTCGCTCTGGCCCGCGGCCGGTTCCCCGGCAAGGGTCTGATGGCGGCCGTCGTCGACCTGCCGTTCGCGGTGTCCCCGGTGGTGGCCGGCGTCGCCCTGATCGCGCTCTGGGGCGGCCACGGCTGGTTCGGCGGCGTCGAATCGCTCGGCTTCCGGGTGATCTTCGGGGTGCCCGGCATGGTGCTCGCGACGCTGTTCGTGACGCTGCCCTTCGTGGTCCGCGAGGTGGAGCCGGTGCTTCACGAGATCGGCACCGAGCAGGAGGAGGCCGCCGCGACCCTCGGGGCCAGCGGCTGGCAGACCTTCTGGCGGATCACGCTTCCGGCCATCCGGTGGGGCCTGACCTACGGCGTCGTCTTGACCATCGCGCGGGCCCTCGGGGAGTACGGTGCGGTGACCATGGTGTCGTCGAACATGCCGGGCGTCTCTCAGACGCTGACGTTGCTGGTCAACTCCCGGTACACCGACGACTACAACGAGTACGGCGCGTACGCGGCCGCCACCCTGCTGATGCTGGTCGCGATCAGCGTGCTGGCCGTCATGACCCTGATCGAACGACGTTCCCGCGGCCGCGTCGTCGACGCCGGCGCGCTGATGGCGCCCGAGTCCATCATCGAGGCGGCATTGCCCGTCGAGCCCCACTCACCGGCCGAACACATCCCGCCGGTCGAGCCCGTCCCGCCGGTCGAGCCCGTCCCGCCGGTCGAGCCCCGTCGAGACCCCCATCCACGACGCCCCGCAGGCGAGGAGAAGTAGCGTGTCCATCACAGTCACCGGTGCCAATAAGCGCTACGGCGATTTCGCCGCGCTCGACGACGTCTCGATCGACATTCCGGCCGGGTCGCTGACCTCGCTGCTCGGCCCGTCCGGCTCGGGCAAGTCGACGCTGCTGCGGGCCATCGCCGGTCTGGACAGCCTCGACTCGGGCATCATCGCGATCAACGGCCGCGACGTGTCGAAGGCGTCACCGCAGCAGCGCGACATCGGGTTCGTGTTCCAGCATTACGCGGCGTTCAAGCACATGACGGTGCGCGACAACATCGCCTTCGGGCTCAAGATCCGCAAGCGGTCCAAGGCCGAGATCAACAAGAAGGTCGACGAACTGCTGGAGATCGTCGGGCTGGAGGTCTTCCAGAAGCGGTACCCGTCGCAGCTGTCCGGCGGTCAGCGGCAGCGCATGGCGCTCGCGCGGGCGCTGGCGGTGGATCCGCAGGTGCTGCTGCTCGACGAGCCCTTCGGCGCCCTGGACGCCAAGGTGCGCGACGACCTGCGGCGCTGGCTGCGGCAACTGCACGAGGAAGTCCACGTGACCACCGTGCTGGTGACGCACGACCAGCAGGAGGCGCTGGACGTCAGCGACCGGATCGCCGTCCTGAACAAGGGCCGCATCGAGCAGGTGGGCACGCCCGACGATCTCTACGACCGGCCGGGCAACGTGTTCGTCGCGTCGTTCCTCGGCTCGGTGTCCCGGCTCAACGGCCAGCTGGTCCGCCCGCACGACATCCGGATCGGCCGCACCCCGGAGATGACCTACCCGTCGGCCGATACCGGCCTGGACACCGGCGTGATCCGCGCGACGGTGAACCGGGTGGTGAACCTCGGTTTCGAGACCCGCGTCGAGCTGACCGCCGCGAACACCGGCGAGGAGTTCATCGCTCAGATCACGCGCGGCGACCAGAACGCCCTGGAACTCGCGGCCGGGCAGACCGTCTACGCCCGCGCCACGGCCGTCCCGCAGCTCGCCGCGGAGTAGGTTTCTCGGTCAGCGTGGGCGTGGATCGATCGGCCGAACGTCTCGTGTGGCGACCAGCGGGGATGTGGCACTGGGTGCTGTGCATGTGGAGGTCGGTCAGCGGGCCGGCCGGGCTGTACGCGCGGCCGGTCAGCTCCGCGTGACGCTGATCTGGAGGAGCCGCTGGCTTGCTTTCGTCGCGACGTAAGCGAATCTGCTGTCCGGCGACATAGCGATGTAGATCGGTTCCGCCTTGGGCTGTTCAGCCGTGGCGACCACCTGATTCGTCTGGGTGTCGATCAGCGAGATCACGCCGTCGTGGCGGCTCACGACGCCCGCGTATCGTCCGTCCGGGGTGACGGAGACGTCGACGGGATCGATCCCGACCTGGACCTCGGCGGTGATCTTGCCGGTGGCCGTGTCGACCACCGACATGGTCTGCGGCGCGCCCGCGGCCGCCTCCGGATCGGTGCCGGTGACGTACAGATGCTTGCCGTCGGGGGAGAGAGCGAACGCGGTCGGCCCGGCCGCCGGGCTCGTCTCCGGGAGGGGGATGGTCCGCGTCAGGGCGGCGGCTTTCGTGTCGAAGACGGCGATCTCGGGATCGAGGTGTCCCTTGGTCTGGGCCAGGTAGTAGACGGTGCCGCCGTCGGGACTGAGGGCGATGGCGCCCGGACCGCGGGCGTACGTATTCGTGCGCACGGACTTCGTCGGCGAACTGCCCGCGACGTCGACGATCGAGACGACGTCGGAGTCGCTGGAACCGAGCAGATAGGCGGTGGATCCGTTCCTGGACATGACGAATTCGTCGGCGATGTCGTTCTCGATACCGGAGGGCACCGTCTTGACGACCTTCCGGGTCGCCGAATCGGCGACACCGATCGCACCGAACCGGTCCTCGAAGAAGAGATTCGGGCTGTCGGGGGCGAGGGCGATCTGCCTGGCTTCCGGTTTCGGATACACGTTGGCGCCGCCCTGCTGTCCCAACGTCGGAATGTCGATGCTCTCGATCCAGTCCGCGGTGGGCACCCAGACGGTCTTGCCGTCGTGGGCGACGGCCGGGCGGCCGATGGGAACGTTGATACCCATCTGCGCGGAGATCTCACCAAACGCGTAGGTGCGCGTCGTGGTTTCCACGGTGGTCGATTCCGCCACTCCCGTCGAATCCACGGTGTTGTGGGTGCCGCTGGTCGTCTGGCAACCGGTGAGCAGGAGCGACGCCGTCGTTGCGGCCGCCATCACCGACAGCGACACGGTTCCGGACGGATTCGTTCGACGATGCATGGCCGTCATTATGGTGCATCGGCCCTCGCGCGTGGACCAGCGTCGAGAAGCGGTCGCGGTGGAGTATGAGCGCGGGGCCGTTCGTCTTGTGTGACAGACCGTTCGGCGACTACTCGGTCCGCTATGTGGCACTGAGTGCCACTACGGGCTATAGTGAGGGCAGCCACGACCACTCCACGACTATGAGGGATGCCACATGACTCAGCCTGCCCGCTCCGGACTCGATACCGCGCTTACGCCGTTGCGTTTCCTTGAACGGGCGGCGGCGGTGCATCCGGGCAAGCTCGCGGTGATCGATGGTGGGCGCCGTCTCACCTACGCGGAGTTGGCGGCGGATGTGGTGACTCTGGCGAGTGCGTTGCGCGTCTCCGGGGTCGGGCCGGGTGATCGGGTCGCGTTTTTGGGCACCAATTCTGCGGAGTTGCTGGCTGCGCACTTCGCGGTGCCGTTGGCCGGGGGTGTGCTGGTCGCGGTCAACACGCGGCTCGCGGCCGAAGAGGTGCGGTACATCTGTGATCATTCCGGGGCGGTGCTGCTGATCGGGGACGGCCTGCTGCTGGCGCCTGTGGCGGGTGTCGAGTTCGCGACGGTGCGTGAGGTGATCGAGGTGCCGTCCCAGGACGGCGAATACGAGGGTCCGGCGCTGCGTTACGACGAGCTGATGGCGCGCGGTGACGGCGCGGCGCGCTTCGAGTGGACCGTCGGCGACGAGAACGCGGTGATCTCGATCAACTACACCTCGGGGACCACGGGCAAGCCCAAGGGTGTCATGTACACCCACCGCGGGGCGTATCTGGCGTCGCTGGGCAACGCCCTGACCCAGGGGTTCACCATCGACACCCGCTACCTGTGGACGTTGCCGATGTTCCACTGCAACGGCTGGTGCGGGCCGTGGGGGGTGACCGCGATGGCCGCGACGCACGTGTGTCTGCGCGCGGTGCGTGGTGAAGACATGTGGCGGCTGATCGATACCGAGAACATCAACCGGATGTCGGGTGCGCCGACGGTGCTGACCACGCTGGCGACCGCGCCCGAGGCGCATCCGATGACCACCCCGATGGCGATCGCGACCGCGGGCGCCCCGCCGAGTCCGACGATCATCAAGGCGATCCGGCATCTGGGTATCGAGATCATTCACGTTTACGGTCTCACCGAGACCTACGGCCCGTACTCGGTGTGTGAGCCCGATCCGAGTTGGGCGGACCTGCCCGGTGAGGAGCTGTCGGTGTTGATGGCCCGGCAGGGGGTCGGCATGGTGACCGCCGAACGGCTGCGTGTGGTGCGCCCGGAACCGGTCGACGGCGAACTCGTCGATGTCGCCGCTGATGGTGTGGAGATGGGGGAGATCGTGATGTGCGGCAATGTGGTGATGAAGGGCTACTTCGAGGCGCCGGAGCAGACCGCGGAGGCCTTCGCCGGTGGCTGGTTCCACTCCGGTGACCTCGGTGTGATGCACCCGGACGGCTATGTGCAGTTGCTCGACCGGGCCAAGGACGTGGTGATCTCCGGGGGCGAGAACATCTCGACGATCGAGGTCGAACAGGCCGTCGTCAGTCACCCCGCCGTGCTCGATGTCGCCGTGATCGGTGTCCCCGACGAGAAATGGGGTGAACGCCCGAAGGCCTACGTGCAGATCGCCGAGACCGCCACGGTCACCCCGGACGAGATCATCGCGCACGTCAAGACCCGGATCGCCTCCTACAAAGCACCCCGCGAGGTCGAGTTCGTCGACGCGCTCCCCAAGACCTCGACCGGCAAGATCCGCAAGAACGAACTACGCGACGCCGCCTGGGGCGACACCCGGACTCGCATTCAGGGCTGAGGTGAACTGAGAGCTTCGTGAATCGCGGGTGCCCCGGACCATCGGTCCGGGGCACCGGCGATGTCGGGCTACGGCCCCTGTCAGGTACGGGCGTCGTGGGCGCCCTGTCGTTCGGTGTGGGCCCCGGCGGTCTTGAGGTCACCGGACGGGCGCTCCAGGTGGGCTCGCACGAACCAGTGGAACTGCTCGAGGTCACGGGTGTGGCCGATGAGCAGATCCTGAGTCACCGGATCGAGTTCACCGGTGCCGCCGATCGCGAGCCGGTAGGTCTCCAGTAGGCCGTCGTAAACGATGTCCAGGGCTCCGAGGTGCGCGATCGCGTCGGCGCGGTCGAGCGAGTAGTCGTCCCAGGACCGCTGCTCCACGATGGTGCCCGGCGTCCCGAGCGCGATGCCGCCCAGGGCGGTGATCCGCTCGGCGGTCTCGTCGGCCATGGCGCGAACCGCGTCGACCTGCGGGTCGAGCATGGTGTGCACCGCGATGAAGTGCGGGCCGACCACGTTCCAATGGATGTGCTTGAGAGTGAGGGCGAGGTCGTTCAGGGCGTTGAGCCGGTCCTGCAGGACGGTGACCACCGCGTGGGCGTCCCGGCTGGCCACCCCGGGCAGAGTGAAATCGATCGCGCCGTCGGCGTCGGTGGTCGTGGTGCGGTGAGCGAGAGTCATGGTTCCCCTTTCGTGGACTCGTCGGCATCGGGCCGTCACCGGCCGGCCGGCCGGTCGGCCTCCGACACGGGGCTACCCGGTGACCGGGGCGGACAAACATGTTTGGGCGGCCGCCGCGACGGGTACTCCCGCGGGACCGCCCGACCCGTCGCCGGAAAGGACCGCCCATGATCCACGAGACCACCTCGCACGAGACCGCGGTGCGCCCGGAGCCCGGGCCCGTCCCGGAGCCGCCACCGATACCGTCGCCCGGACGGCCCATCCCGGAGCCGGATCCGCCGCCGCAGACCCCGCCGCCGTCGACCGCACCGCCGTCGGTGCCGGATCCGGGCGTGCTTCCGATTCCGGAGACCGAACCGGTTCCCAAACCCCGGCCCGACCTGGTCTGACGCCTCCGATTCGCCGCTCGGTGCGTCCGGGCGGGGTCAGCCGTTCTCGCGCAGGTGGGCCTCGGTGCGGGCCTGCTCCGCCTGCGCCTCGTGCTTGGCGATGTCGCGCTCGGCGCCGGCCTCCGCGCGTTCGCGTCGGCCCTCGGCGGCGAGATCGTCGTTCCCGACGGCGTTGCCCGCCACCTCCTTGGCCTTGCCCTTGACGCCGTCGACGACGCCCTTGATGCCCGCCATGGCTCCAGACTTGTCGTTCATGACCGGTCCCCTTCCTGGCTCGGTGCCGGGAGGCCGGAACGCCTCCCGGTCCCGGGTTACCCGGGACCGGGGTCGCCCAAACCGCGGGGAGTCCTCAGATCCCGCACATCCACCAGTCGTCCCCGAGCGATACCGGCGCGTCGCAGACCATTCCGTACATGTCGTAGCCGGCCGGCGACCGGCCGGGGCTGTACCAGTAGCCGCCCGCATCGTCGGGAACACCGATCCACTGCGGGAAGAAGCGGGCACCCTGCGGGTTGCCGGAGACCGTGCCACCCGCGGTCAGGAACCTCAGATGAGCGGGCAGCGAGGTGCCGTAGTAGCTCGTTCCCGGATCCGTGCGCAGTGCCAGTTCGTACAGGCCCCGGTGCGTGACGAACCAGCTCTTCGGCGTGATCTGCCACCACGGGCCGATCAGGACGCACAGGGCGACGGCCCCGACGACGAGCGCCGCCGGACCGGCGGCGGCCCGCGCGGAGTGCCGTCCGCGCATCACCGCACCGGCCAGGAGCAGTGCCAGGCCCGCGGCCAGGGCGAGCCACACCGCCGGCACCACCACCAGGTCGAGGAGCCACAGCCCCGGCCGGAGATACGACCACAGCAGCGCCGCGGCCAGCAGGCCGAGGCCGGCCGCCATCAGCACCACGGGGGTGTTCCTCGTCCGGCGCTCAGCGGTCATGCCGCGATTCTCGCAGACTCGCGCGGCGCCGCGCCGGAGCCAGGGGAGGCGATCGGGGTACGACGCGGTCAGGCGACGGGAACGGGCACCGCGGCGCGGTACAGCTCGGTGATCGCCGAGATCAGTCCGGGGTGCGCGGCGATCGGGCCGGCGACCAGGGAACCGGGCGCGACGTCGTCGAGGACGCGTTCGACGCGCTCGGTGAGCAGTCCCGCCGAGAGGAACAGCGGCGAGGCCGCGATCCGGGACGCCCCGGCGCCGCGGAGCCGGGCGACGGCCTCGCGGACCGCCGCGCCGTCCGGGCCGAGCCGGGTGGCGAAGACCGTCTCCACGGGTACACCGAGCGCCCGGGACAGTTCCCGGCCGCGGGCGCGGACCGAGGCATCCGACCCGGCGTCCGACGAGCCGACCGCGTACATCAGCACCCCGTCCCGCGTCGAGGGTGCCCGCAGGCCGGCTTCGGCGAGCCGGTCGATCAGCGCGGGCACGGGGGAGTGGACCCCGATCACCGGGGTCTGGTGTGGCCGCAGCCGGGGGTTGCGCGCGGCGGCGCGGTCCAGGATCTCCGGCAGGTCGGTCTTGGAGTGATAGCCGTCGCCGAACAGCAGCGGCACCACCGTGACGTCGCCGGTCAGCGCGTCGAGGGCGTCGGGCAGCAGCGGCTCGTTCAAATCGAGGTACGCCAGCTCGACGCGGACGCCGGGCAGGGCGGTGGTGGCCGCGACCGCGACACGTCGTGCGGTCGCCGCGAAGCGCACGTCCCGGCTGCCGTGCGCGGCGAGGAGCAGGACCGGTGCTCCCTCGCCGAGCCCGGGCACGCCGGACGCCATCAGGCCGGCGCCGGCGACGACAGGTGCAGCGCCTCCAGGGCGTCGCCGATGAGGCCCGCGCCGAGGGTGTTGCCGCCCTGCGGATCGATCAGCAGGAAGCTGCCGGTCTCGCGGTTCACCTGGTAGTCGTCGGCGGCGATCGGCTCGGCCGTGGTCAGCGAGATGCGGCCGATCTGGTTCAGTTCGACGGTCTCCGGATCGGGCAGCAGCGCGAGTTCCTGCTCGTCGAACAGGGTTTCCAGGCCGCCGATGATCACCGGCGTGGTCTTGGTGCCGTGCTTCAGCAGCAGCCGCGCACCGGGCCGCAGCGGCTTGTCGCCGAGCCAGCACACGGTCGCGGTGAACTGCTGCGCGGGCTCCGGGGCGTCGACGACGGCGGCGATCAGGTCACCGCGCGAGATGTCGATGTCGTCGGTCAGCAGCAGGGTGACGCTGCGTCCGGTGTGCGCGGACGGCAGCTCGCCGTCGGGGGTGTCGATCTTGGCGACCGTGGACCGCTGACCGGACGGCTGCACGACGATCTCGTCGCCGACGTGCACGGTTCCCGCCGCCACCTGGCCGGCATAGCCGCGGTAGTCCGAGTATTCGGCGGTGCGCGGACGGATCACGTACTGCACCGGGAAGCGCAGACCCACCTCGCGGCGGTCGGGCTCGTTCGGCACGGTCTCCAGATGCTCGATCAGCGTCGGCCCGTCGTACCAGGGCGTGCTGTCGCTGCGCCGGGCGACGTTGTCGCCGTGCAGCGCCGACACCGGGATCTCCAGCACCTGCTCGTCGGTGTAGCCGAGCGAGCGGGTGATCGCGTTGAACTCCTCGGAGATCCGCGCGAAGACGGCCTCGGCGTCGTCGACCAGGTCGATCTTGTTGACCGCCAGCACCAGCCGCGGGACACCCAGCAGCGCCATCACCGCGGCGTGCCTGCGCGTCTGCGCGACGACGCCGCTGCGCGCGTCGACCAGCAGGATCACCAGCTGCGCGGTGGACGCGCCGGAGACCGTGTTGCGGGTGTACTGCACGTGGCCCGGGGTGTCGGCGAGCACGAAGCTGCGCGCCGGGGTGGCGAAGTACCGGTAGGCGACGTCGATCGTGATGCCCTGCTCGCGCTCGGCGCGCAGGCCGTCGACCAGCAGCGACAGGTCGGGCGTGTCCATGCCGCGGTCGACCGATGCCTTGGTGACGGCATCGATCTGATCGGCGAGCACCGACTTGGTGTCGAACAGCAGGCGGCCGACGAGGGTCGACTTGCCGTCGTCCACCGAGCCGGCGGTGGCGATGCGGAGCAGATCCCCGCCGTCGGTGAGGGTGGGAGCGGTCATCAGAAGTATCCTTCGCGCTTGCGGTCTTCCATCGCGGCCTCGGAGACGCGGTCGTCGCCGCGGGTGGCGCCGCGCTCGGTCAGCCGGGAGGCGGCGACCTCGGCCAGGACGGCCTCGTTGTCGGCGGCGTCGGACAGCACCGCGCCGGTCGTGGAGCCGTCGCCGACGGTGCGGTAGCGCACCATCCGGGTCTGCACGCTCTCGTCCTCGCGGGGGCCGCCCCACGGGCCGGAGGTCATCCACATGCCGTCCCGCTGGTACACCTCGCGCTCGTGCGCGTAGTAGAGCGGCGCCAGCAGCACCTGCTCGCGGGCGATGTAGCGCCACACGTCGAGCTCGGTCCAGTTGCTCAGCGGGAACACGCGGACGTGCTCGCCCGGGGCGTGGCGGCCGTTGTACAGGTTCCACAGCTCGGGGCGCTGCCGCTTCGGGTCCCACTGGCCGAACGCGTTGCGCAGCGAGAAGATCCGCTCCTTGGCGCGGGCGCGCTCCTCGTCGCGGCGGGCGCCGCCGAAGACGGCGTCGAACCGGTTCTCGGTGATCGCATCGAGCAGCGGGATGGTCTGCAGCGGATTCCGGATGCCGTCCGGGCGCTCGGTGAGGCGGCCGTCGTCCAGGTAGTCCTCGACCTTGGCGACGTGCAGCCGCAGGTTGTGCCGCTCGACGATCTCGTCGCGGAACTTGATGATCTCCGGCAGGTTGTGCCCGGTGTCGACGTGCAGCAGCGCGAACGGCAGCGGAGCGGGCCAGAAGGCCTTGAGCGCCAGGTGCAGCAGCAGCGTGGAGTCCTTGCCGCCGGAGAACAGGATCACCGGGCGCTCGAACTCGCCGGCCACCTCGCGGAAGACGTGGATCGACTCGGACTCGAGGGCGTCGAGCGTGGTGAAGGACCCGTCGGCGGAACTCAGGGGGCGCCCCGCGACGGAGCTCAGGGAACGGCCGTCGGACGTGGTTTCGGTGGTGATGCTCATGAGACGTGCAACCCGCATTCTGTCTTGGCGCTGCCGGCCCAACGGCCGCTGCGCGGATCTGCTCCGGGGGCTGGTTTGGCGGTGCACGGTTCGCACCCGATCGACGGATAGCCGTCGTCCACCAGCGGATTGACCAGGACACCGTTCGCGTCGATGTAGTCCTGGAACTGCTCATCGGTCCAGGCGGCGAGGGGATTGATCTTGACCAGACCGAAACCCTCGTCGAAGGAGATGAGCGGTGCGTTGGCGCGCGTGGGGGCCTCGACCCGGCGGATACCGGTGACCCAGGCGCGATAGGGGGCCAGTGACGCCTTCAGCGGCACCACCTTGCGCAGGCGGCAGCATTCGGCGGGATCGCGGGCGAACAGGTCCTTGCCGAGCAGCGAATCCTGCTGCGCCACGGTCTGTTCCGGTTCGACGTTGACCAGGTCGAGGTCGTAGACGCTGACCACGGCGTCGCGCGTGCCGATGGTCTCCACGAAGTGGTAGCCGGTGTCCAGGAAGAGGACCTTCAGCTTCTCGCCGTGCCCGGCGCCGCGAGCTTGCGAGCGGGCCGAATCGACACGGCTCGCCTGGATGGCCTTGCTGGCGACGTCGATCAGGACCGCGTCCTGCATGTTGGCCGCGATGATGAAGTCGGTGCCGAAGGTGTCGGCGGTCCAGGCCAGCAGCTCGTCCGCGGTGGCGTCCGGGCCGAGCCTGCGGGCGCCGTCCTCGGCGATCTCCCGCAGGTGAGCGTGTTCCAAGGTGGTGGTCATGTCACTCATCTCTCACTGCAACTCGGCGTCGTCGGCGCGAGCGGCCCATTCGGCGAAGCGCTCGCCCTCGGTGCGGCCGGCGATGAAGTTCCGGACCAGACGCTCGATGTAATCGATCGAGTCGTCGGCGTAGATCTTGTGCTGGCGCAGCTTACGGCCGAACCCGCTGTCGAAGCCGAGGGAGCCGCCCAGGTGGACTTGGAAACCCTCGACCGGATGGCCGTCGCCGTCGTCGATCAACTGGCCTTTGAGGCCGATGTCGGCCACCTGCACGCGCGCGCAGGAGTTGGGGCAGCCGTTGAAGTTGATCGTGATCGGCACGTCGAGCTGCTCGTTGAGTTCGGCGAGACGCTGCTCCATCTCCGGGACCAGCGCCTGGCTGCGGCTGCGGGTCTCGGTGAAGCTGAGCTTGCAGTACTCCAGGCCGGTGCAGGCGATCAGGTTGCGGCGCCAGCGCGACGGACGCGCGGTGAGCCCGACGGCCTCCAGGTCGGCTTCGAGCCCGGCGATCTTGTCCTCGGGCACGTTCACGACCACGAGCTTCTGGTACGGCGTCAGCCGGATGGAGTCCGAGCCGGCGCGCTCCACGGCGTCGGCGATGGCGAACAGCGCCATATCGGAGAGCCGTCCGGAGACCGCCGAGAAGCCGACCGCGAAGCGGCCGTTGGTCTGGGCGGTGATACCGACGTGGTCGATCGGCTGCGTCGGCCGCTCGGGAGCGGGACCATCGATCAGCGGACGCTTGAGGTACTCCGTTTCGAGGACCTCGCGGAACTTCTCGGGCCCCCAGTCCTTCAGCAGGAACTTCAGGCGCGCCTTGGAACGCAGCCGGCGGTAGCCGTAGTCGCGGAAGATCGAGATGACGCCCTCCCAGACGTCGGGCACCTCGTCGAGCGGCACCCACGCGCCGAGGCGCTGCGCCAGCATCGGGTTGGTCGAGAGGCCACCGCCCACCCACAGGTCGAAGCCCGGACCGTGTTCGGGGTGCACGACGCCGACGAACGACACGTCGTTGATCTCGTGCACCACGTCCTGCTGCCCGGAGATGGCCGTCTTGAACTTGCGCGGGAGGTTGGAGAACCGCGGGTCACCGATGTAGCGGCGCTTGATCTCCTGGATCGCCGGGGTGCCGTCGATCACCTCGTTCACCGACAGACCGGCGAGCGGGGAGCCGAGCATGCCGCGCGGGCAGTCGCCGCAGGCCTCGGTGGTGTCCAGGCCGACCTCGTCGAGACGGCGCCAGATCTCCGGGACGTTCTCGATCTCGATCCAGTGGTACTGGATGTTCTGGCGATCGGAGACGTCGGCGGTGCCGCGCGCGAAGTCGCGGGAGATGCCCGCGAGGGTGCGGATCTGGGCGAGATCGAGGTTCCCGCCGTCGGTGCGCACGCGCATCATGAAGTACGGCGCCTCGAGGATGTCGATGTTGTCGTCCCCGGTGAACGTGCCGTCGTAACCTTCGGCGCGCTGGGTGTACAGCCCCATCCAGCGGAAACGGCCGCGCAGGTCGGCCTTGTCGATGCCGTCGAAGCCGACATGCTGATAGGTGTCGATGATGCGGCGCCGCACGTTGAGCGGGTTGTCGTCCTTCTTGGACTGTTCGTTCGGGTTCAGCGGCTCGCGGAAGCCGAGCGCCCACTGGCCCTCGGCGCGCTTCTTGACCGGGCGGGCGCGCTTGCGCGGTGCGTCTCCGGCGGCCGCGGCACGGGCCGGCCGGTCGGACCGCGGGGTCCGGGCCGGGCGCTCGCGGGTCGCCTCGGGCGGGGTGTCGCCGGTCGACTCGGGGGTGGTGAGCGTCATCGATTCTCCTCGCGCACCGCGCATGGCGGCACGTCAATGGGGCTGTCAGAAAACGGTGAGAGTTGCCATCGGTATCGGCACGCGGGAGGGGCTGTTCCCGCGGCGCGCCCGGTGAAGGGACTGCTTCAGCGACCGAATGCGGCTACGACAGACACGATGCGCTGTCGCAGCGCATCAGGTCGATGTGTCGCCGTGCGATGAGGCGCACGCCCGCAGTAGTCACGTCATTCATGGTGCCACGTCCCCGGGTACCGCGTCTACTTGGGCTTATTTTTCCGCAGGGTGATTTTAACTGTCTCTGCTGGTCGTGGGTCATGATGGACGCATGTCCCTGCGCGCGCCGTCGATTCCGTTGCCCGCCGAGGCGACGGATCGTCTCAGGTCAGTGGGGGCGCGGCCGTTCGGGCTGTACCTGCACGTGCCGTTTTGCGCGACGCGGTGCGGCTACTGCGATTTCAACACCTACACCGCGGGTGAGCTCGGGTCGTCCACGTCGCCGGCCGCGTGGGCCGAGGCGGTACGCCGCGAGCTCGACGCGGCGGCCCGGCTGCTGTCGCCGGCCCGTCCGGTGGAGACGATCTTCGTCGGCGGCGGCACGCCGTCGCTGCTCGGTGCGGCCGGGCTGGCCGACCTGCTCGGCGCCGTCCGGAATTCGTTCGATCTCGCGCCGGGCGCCGAGGTGACCACCGAATCCAACCCGGAGTCCACGTCACCGGAGTTCTTCGACGGCCTGCGCGCCGCCGGCTACACGCGGATCTCGCTCGGCATGCAGTCCGCGGCGCCGCACGTGTTGCGGATCCTGGAACGCCGACACACGCCGGGCCGCGCGCTCGAGGCGGCGCGGGAGGCGGCCGCCGCCGGTTTCGAGCATCTCAACCTCGACCTCATCTACGGCACGCCGGGCGAGACCGACGACGACCTCGCCGCTTCCCTGGACGCGGTCCTCTCGGTGCCCGTCGACCACGTGTCGGCGTACGCGCTGATCGTCGAGGACGGCACCGCCTTCGCCCGCAAGGTCCGCCGCGGCGAGGTCCCGATGCCCGACGACGACGTCCTCGCGGCGCGCTACGAGCAGATCGATGCACGGCTGTCGGCGGCCGGTCTGACCTGGTATGAGGTGTCGAACTGGGCGGCGGCCGCCGGGTCGGGGGGCTTTTCGACACGGCCCTCGGCGAGCGCCTCGGACCGGCTCAAAGGGCGGACACAGCCTTCGGCCAGCGCCTCGGACCGGATCGAAGGGCGGACACAGCCCTCGGCTAGCGCCTCGGACCGGCTCGAAAGGCGGACACGGCCTTCGGCCGGCGCATCGGAGCTTTCGTCGCCGGCTGAGCCGGTGAGGAGCGCAGCGACGAGCCGTGTCGAAGCCGCCCCGGACCCCGACTCGGTCTGCCGGCACAACGAGGCCTATTGGCGCAGCGACGACTGGTGGGGGATCGGGCCGGGGGCGCACTCGCACGTCAACGGGGTGCGCTGGTGGAATCAGAAGCATCCGGCCACCTACGCGGCGTCCCTGGAATCGGGGTCGCTCCCGGTCGGCGGCTTCGAGATCCTCACCGACGACGACACGCACACCGAACAGGTGATGCTCCGGCTCCGGATGCGGTCCGGGCTGCCCGCCGGTGAGCTGACCGTAGACGAGGCCGACCGTGCGGAGCGGGCCGTCTCGGACGGTCTCCTGGCCCGTACCGGCGGCGCCTACGTGCTCACCGATCGTGGCCGGCTGCTGGCCGACGGGGTGATCCGGGACATCTTGGTCGATTGACCTGACCGTACTGTGGCGTCCGGCGCGCCGGTGTGAGTGTTCGCGCAGGTCGCGGGCGCTAAGACGGGCGTGAACCGGCCGGATACGTCACGGTCGGGCCGGCCCGGTCCGGTACCGGGTCCTCAGTCGATGGCGCGGTGGGCGCCGGAGCCGCGGCGGGCGGAGCGTCGCGGGTTGGCCGGGCGCGGAGCCAGGCCGGTGGCCGCGGTCGACGGGTCGAGCGGCGCGCCGACGGGCGGCAGCTGGCCGGTCGCGTTCAGGTCGATCGGCTGCGGTCCGGTGAACGGTCCCGAGACGGGCGCAGGCATGTGCGCGTTCGGGTCGAACCGCCCGGTGGCGATCAGTTCATCCAGGTCGAGAAGCCGCGCGTGGATGATCGTGCGGTTGCGCAACGCCGAACGCACGGCGCGGTGCAGGCCGTCCTCCAGGTACAGCTCGCCGCGATACTGCACGACGTGGGCGAAGAGATCGCCGTAGAAGGTGGAGTCCTCCGACAGCAGCTTGTCGAGGGCGAGAACGGTGGTGACGGTGATCAGCTGGTCGAGCCGGAACTGCCGCGGCGGGATCTGCGCCCACTCCCGCGCCGGCAGGGTCAGCTCGGGGTAGGGGCGGCCCTCCTGGACACCCTTGAAGATCATCGTCGGAGTATCTTTCGTCGATTCACTAGAATTGCCGATGTGACCATCGTCCGATGGTCCGGATCCACTGTAGGCACAACCGTTGGCGAGGTGGGCGAGTGTCGAGCACCGACGACCGTCGTTTCGAGATCCTGCGCGCGATCGTGACCGATTTCGTCGCGACGCAGGAGCCGATCGCGTCCAAGTCGCTCGTCGACCGCCATCAGCTCGGGGTGTCGAGCGCGACCGTCCGCAACGACATGGCCGTCCTCGAGGCCGAGGGGCTGATCGCGCAACCGCACACCAGCTCCGGCCGGGTCCCCACCGACAAGGGCTACCGATTGTTCGTCGACCGGATCCACGAGGTCAAGCCACTCTCCTCGGCGGAACGACGCGGCATTCTGACGTTCCTGGACACCGCGGTCGACCTCGACGACGTGCTTCGCCGCTCGGTCAAGTTGCTCGCCGAACTCACCCACCAGGTGGCCGTCATCCAGTACCCGGTGCTGTCGACGGCCCGAGTACGACGACTCGAGGTGGTGGCCCTGAGTCCGCGGCGCCTGCTGCTGGTGGTGATCACCGACACCGGGCGGGTGGAGCAGCGAATGGTGACGCTGCGTGATCCGCTGACCGAGGACGAGCAGTCGCAGCTGCGCAGCCTGTTCGGCGCTGCGCTCGACGGCAAACCGCTGCAGGAGGCGTCGGCGGCGGTCGCCGCGCTCACCGAGTCGGCGCCGCCGGAGTTGCAGCGGCCGATCGTGGCGATCGCGTCGATCCTGATCGAGACGCTCGTCGAACGGAACGAGGACCGGCTGGTGCTCGGCGGGACATCGAACCTGGCGCGCAGCGCGGGCGACTTCACCCCGGAGATCGGCGGAATGGACTCGGTGCTGGAGGCGTTGGAAGAACAGGTCGTGATCTTGAAGCTTCTCGCGCACACGCGCGAGAGCGACACGGTCACCGTACAGATCGGCGAGGAGACGCGGGCGGAGAACCTGCGCAGCACCTCGGTGGTCTCGACCGGGTACGGTGCTTCGGGCACCGTTTTCGGTGGCGTCGGTGTCGTCGGACCGACCCGGATGGACTATCCGGGCACGATGGCCTCCGTCGCCGCGGTCGCCCGATATGTCGGCGAAGTGCTCGCCGACCGATAGTCGAAGTCAGTAAGTAAGGACGATTGTCACGTGGCTCGTGATTACTACGGCACTCTGGGCGTGTCCCGGGGTGCCACCGACACCGAGATCAAGCGCGCCTACCGCCGGCTCGCGCGGGAATTGCACCCCGACATCAACCCGGCCGAGGAGGAGCGCTTCAAAGAGGTGACCACCGCGTACGAGGTGCTGTCCGATCCGGACAAGCGGCGCATCGTGGACGCGGGCGGCGACCCGCTGTCCGGCCCCGGCGGCATGGGCGGTGGTTTCGGCGGCGACTTCGGTGGCCTGGGGGACATCTTCAACACTTTTTTCGGCGGTGGCGGGGGCTTCGCCGGGGGGCGCGGGCCGCGTGGGCGCGTCCGCCCCGGTGAGCCCGCGCTGGTCGGTGTGACACTCGATCTCGAGGAGATCGCCGCCGGTGCCGAACGCGAGATCACCGTCGACACCGCCGTCCTCTGCGATGTGTGCGACGGTGCTGGCACACGGGGCGATTCGCGGCCGCAGACCTGTCCCACGTGCAAGGGCCAGGGCGAGATCCAGTCGGTCCAGCGGTCGTTCCTCGGCAACGTGATGTCGGTGCGCGAATGCCCCGAATGCCACGGCGCCGGTGAAGTGATCCCCGATCCGTGCCTCAAGTGCGGCGGCGACGGCCGGGTCCGCAGCCGCCGGACCCTGACGGTCAAGATCCCGTCCGGCGTCGAGGACGGAATGCGTGTCCGGCTCGCCGGGCAGGGCGAAGTGGGTCCCGGCGGTGGTCCGGCCGGTGACCTGTACGTCGAGATCCGCGAGGAGCAGGACGAGGTCTTCGTCCGCGACAAGGACGACCTGCACTGCACGCTGCGGGTGCCGATGGTCGACGCCGCGCTCGGCTCGACGCTCGACGTCCCGACCGTGCTCGGCGGCGTCGCGACCATCGACGTCGCGCCGGGCACCCAGCCGGGCACCGTGGTGACGGTGAAGGGCAAGGGCCTGCCGCACCTCAACACCGGGCTGCGCGGCAACCTGCATGCGCACCTGGAGGTCGTGGTGCCCGCGAAGCTCGACGGCACCCAGTCCGACCTGCTGCGCAAGCTGCGCGAGGCGAGCGGCGAGGACGTCGAACTCGTGACCGCATCGTCCAAGGGCGGCAGCGGCGGGCTGTTCTCCCGGCTGCGCAACGCGTTCGCGGGCCGATGACACCGCCGGTCTTCTGGGTCGACGACGTCCCGCGCGCCGGAGAGAGCGCGCTGGTGACCGGCCCGGAGGGCCGACACGCGGTCACCGTCACGCGGCTCCGCGCGGGCGAGAAGGTGATCGTGGGCGACGGCCGCGGCACGCGCGCCGAGTGCACCGTGACCGACGTGTCCGGCAAGGACCGGCTGACCGTGCGCGCCGGCCGCGTCGAGTTCGTCGCCCGCCCGGTGCCGCTGGTCACCGTGGTGCAGGCGCTGCCGAAGGCGGAGCGCTCGGAACTGGCCGTCGACCTGGTGACCGAGGCCGGCGCGGACGCGATCGTGCCGTGGCAGGCCGCGCGCTCGGTGGCCCGCTGGTCGGGAGCCAAAGCGGTCAAGGGCGTCGAGAAGTGGCGGGCCACCGCGGCGACCGCCGCCAAACAGGCACGACGCGCCTGGATCCCCGAGGTGCACGACCTCTCGACCACCATCGACGTCCGCGCGATCTGCGCGCGCGTGCACGCCGCGGGCGGTGTCGTCGCCCTGCTGCACGAGGACGGGGCGACGCCGTTCCGGTCCATCGATTTCTCGGCCGCGCCCGAGGTGGTGCTGGTGATCGGGCCCGAGGGCGGACTGACCGACGAGGAGGTCGCCGATCTCGCGGCGCTCGGCGGACGTTCGGTGGTGCTCGGTCCCGAGGTGCTGCGGACGGCCGCCGCCGGGGCGGTGGCGCTCGGCGCGCTCGGTGCGGTGACCGCCCGCTGGGCGCGGTGACGGTCGGCGTGAAGCGCTGCAAGATCGCCTACGGCGACCACCCTTCCCAGTTCGGGCACCTCTACATTCCCGCGCTGGCCGAGTCCGAACAGCGGGCGCCGCTGGTGGTCGTCGTGCACGGCGGGTCGTGGTCGACCGAGTTCGGGCTCACCATCGAGACCGCGGTGGCCCGGGATCTCGCGATACGCGGCGCCGCCGTCTGGAACGTCGAATACCGGCGCATCGAGGAAGGCGGTGGCTGGCCCACGACCGGCCGCGACGTGATCGCCGCCCTGCAAGCCCTGGACGGACCCGTCGCCGAGGCGCTGGCCCTCGCCGGAGCACGCGTCGACCGCACCGCGGTCTCAGTCATCGGGCATTCGGCCGGCGGACAACTCGCCACCTGGTCCGTCGCCCGGCTCGGCGCCCGGACCGCGAAGCACCGGATCGCGCTGGTCGTGCCGCAGTCCGGGGTCCTCGACCTCACCCTGCCCGGTGCCCGCGACCGCGCCTCGCTGGTCCGTTTCCTGGGGGCCACGTACGACGAAGCGCCCGAGCGCTACCGCGACGCCTCCCCGGCGCACGCCCCGGTCACCGATGCGACCGTTGCCGTCGTGCACACGATCGACGACGAGTCGGTGCCGGTGGAACTGAGCCGCCACTACGCCGAGCTGATGACCGGGCGCGGGCAGACCGTCTCGCTCACCGAGGTGCCGGGCGACCACGCGGCGTTCCTCGACCTGCGCGGCCTGGCGCATCGCGCCACCCTCCGGGTCCTCGGACTGTAGAGGCGGTCGGCCCGGGAACCGATTCGACAGGCCGGGATAGACTGGTTCCGACTGACCAGCGACTTTCAGGAGTGAAGACCTTAGTGACTGACGACGACCCCGCCGGGCGCCCGGCGCGTGGCGAGCGGGCCGGCCGTGAGGCGACGTCGAACCTGGAGATCCCGCACGAGCTGGTGGCCGGACTGCTGGGGGCCGCCGACGTCAACCTCCGCACCCTGGAGTCGCAGCTACCGGCGGCGGTGCACGTCCGCGGCAACAAGATGACGCTGACCGGACGGCCCGCCGATCTCGCCGCCTCCGAGCGGGTGATCGCCGAACTGGTGACGCTGGTCCGCACCGGCACCCCGCTCACGCCGGACCTGATCCGCGAGTCGATGTCGATCCTGTCCGACACCGCGGCTGCGGAGAGCCCGGCGCAGGTGCTCAGCCTGGACATCATCGCCCGGCGCGGCAAGGTGATCCGCGCCAAGACCCTGAATCAGAAGCGCTACGTCGACGCGATCGACGCCAACACGATCGTCTTCGGGCTCGGCCCGGCCGGCACCGGCAAGACCTACCTCGCGATGGCCAAGGCCGTGCAGGCGCTGCAGCGCAAGGAGGTCAGCCGCATCATCCTGACCCGCCCGGCCGTCGAAGCCGGGGAGCGGCTCGGCTTCCTGCCCGGCTCGCTGAGTGAGAAGATCGACCCCTACCTGCGTCCCCTGTACGACGCCCTGCACGACATGATGGATCCCGAGGCCATCCCGAAGCTCATGGAGGCCGGCGTCATCGAGGTCGCCCCGCTCGCATATATGCGTGGCCGGACGTTGAACGATGCGTTCATCATCCTCGACGAGGCGCAGAACACCACCGGCGAGCAGATGAAGATGTTCCTCACCCGGCTCGGATTCGGGGCCAAGATGGTGGTGACCGGCGACATCACGCAGGTCGACCTGCCAGGTGGCGCGCGGAGCGGCCTGCGGATCGCCGCGCGCATCCTCGACGGCATCGACGACATCCATTTCGCCGAGCTGACCAGCGCCGATGTCGTCCGGCACAAGCTGGTCGCCGACATCGTCGACGCGTACGGCCGCGCCGAGGAGGACGGCACCCTGAGCGGTCAGGCATCCGGCAATCGCGCGCAGCGGCGCGCCCACACCCACGGAGGCCGGCGACGGTGAGTATCGAACTGTTCAACGAGTCCGGGGTCGACGCCCCCGAGGACCAGATCATCGAGGTCGCGCGGTTCGCGATGGCCGCCATGGATGTGCACGCCGCGGCCGAACTGTCGATACAGCTGGTGGACAACGACACCATGGCCGACCTGCACATGCAGTGGATGGACCTGCCCGGCCCGACCGACGTGATGAGCTTCCCGATGGACGAGCTCACCCCCGGCGGCCACCCGGACGCCGCCGAACCCGGCCCGGCGATGCTCGGCGACATCGTGCTGTGCCCCGAGTTCGCCGCCGAGCAGGCCAAGACGCAGCGGCACAGCTACGAGCACGAGCTGGCCGTCCTCACCGTGCACGGCGTACTGCATCTCCTCGGCTTCGACCACGCCGAACCGACCGAGGAGAAGGAGATGTTCGGGCTGCAGAACCGGATCATCGCCGACTGGTACGACGCCCGCGAGGTCCGGGCCCGGGAGGACCGCCAAGCGGCCAAGGACAGTCGCCTGATGCGCGACCTCGGCTTCGACTCCGGTTCCGGCGCGGGCCCCGGGAGGGCCTGATTCATGGTGCGCGACATCGCCTTTCTGGGTGTCGCGGCACTGCTGACCGTGCTGGCCGGCGCCTTCGCGGCGATCGACTCGGCGCTGTCGACGGTGTCCGCGGCGCGCGTGGAAGACCTCGTCCGCGGCGAGCGGGGCGGCGCCCGGCGGTTGCTGCGGGTGATCGAGCAGCGCTCCACCTATCTCGGGCTCACCGTCCTGCTGCGGATCGGCTTCGAGACGGCGTCGACCGTGCTGGTCGCCATCCTCGCCACCGATGCGCTCGGGCTGACCTGGGGCATCGTGGTGGCGGTGCTGGCGATGACGGTCGTGTCGTTCGTGGCCGTCGGCGTCGGCCCGCGGACCGTCGGCCGCCAGCACGCCTACTCGATCGCGCTCGTCGCCGCGCCGGTGCTCACCGCCCTCGGGGTGCTGCTGCGACCGGTGACGCGGGTGCTGATCGTGCTCGGCAACGCCGTCACCCCGGGCCGCGGATTCCGCAACGGCCCGTTCGCCACCGAGGTGGAGGTTCGCGAGGTGGTCGACCTCGCCCAGTCGCAGGGCGTCGTCGACGACGACGAGCGCCGCATGATCCAGTCGGTCTTCGAGCTCGACGAGACCAACGCCCGCGAGGTGATGGTGCCGCGGCCGGAGATGGTCTGGATCGAGGACGACAAGTCGGCGACGCAGGCCCTGAGTCTCGCGGTCCGGTCCGGCCATTCGCGGATCCCGGTGATCGGGGAGAACCCGGACGACGTCCTAGGCGTGATCTACCTCAAGGACATCGTCGAGCGGATGCTGCCGCAGGGCACCACGGCGACCGATCTGACCGCCGCGGACCTGATGCGCGAAGCCTGGTTCGTGCCCGACTCCAAGCGCCTCGACGACCTGCTGGAAGACATGCAGGCCCAGCACAACCACATGGCGATGCTGGTCGACGAGTACGGCGGCATCGCCGGACTGGTCACCATCGAGGACGTGCTGGAGGAGATCGTCGGCGAGATCACCGACGAGTACGACACCGACGAGGTGGCCCCGATCGAAGAGCTGTCCGAGGGCGTCTACCGTGTCTCCTCGCGGCTGCCCGTCGAGGATCTCGGCGAGCTGTACGACGTCGAACTCGGCGACGACGAGGTGGAGACCGTCGGTGGTCTGCTCGCCTGGAAGCTCGGCCGCGTGCCGCTGCCGGGCTCCCGGGTGAAGATCAAGGGCCTGCTGCTGACCGCCGAGGGCGGGCCCAACCGGGTGGGCCGGCAGCGGATCACCTCGGTGCTGGTGCGCAAGCACGAGAAGCGGGTCAAGGACCCGGACAAGAAGGCCGCGAAGAAGACCAAGCGGGACAAGTCGGCCGTCGTGCCGGAAGGAGAACAGCAGTGACCGACACCGACATCGAGGCCGGCGAGTTCCGGTCCGGGTTCATCTGCTTCGTCGGCCGGCCGAACACCGGCAAGTCGACGCTGACCAACGCGCTGGTGGGCGACAAGATCGCGATCACCTCGAACCGCCCGCAGACCACCCGGCACGCGATCCGCGGCATCGTGAACCTGCCGGACGCGCAGCTGGTCCTGGTCGACACCCCCGGCCTGCACCGCCCGCGCACGCTGCTCGGCAAACGCCTCAACGAGCTGGTGCTCGACACCCTCTCCGAGGTCGACATCATCTGTCTGTGCATCCCCGCGGACGAGCCGATCGGCCCCGGTGACAAGTGGATCATCGAGCAGATCAAGCCGCTCGCGAGGCGCACCAAGGTGGTGGGGATCGTGACCAAGCTCGACAAGGTCTCGCCCGACAAGGTCGGCGAGCAGCTGATCAAGCTGTCGGAGCTGCTCGGCGCCGACGCCGAGGTGATCCCGGTGTCGGCCAAGAGCGGCAAGCAGCTCGACGTGCTCTCCGATCTGCTGGTCTCGCTCTGCGAGCCCGGCCCGGCCTTCTACCCGGACGGCGAGCTGACCGACGAGCCCGAGCAGGTCCTGATGGCCGAGTTCATCCGCGAGGCCGCCCTCGAAGGCGTCCGCGACGAACTCCCGCACTCTCTCGCGGTCACCATCGAGGAGGTGATCCCGCGGGAGGACTCCGAGCCGCCGATGGTCGACGTCCACGCCACCCTCTACGTCGAACGCGACAGCCAGAAGGGCATCGTCATCGGCCACCGCGGCTCGCGCCTGAGGGAGGTCGGCACCGTCGCCCGCAAACAGATCGAGAAGCTCCTCGGCTGTCGCGTCTACCTCGACCTTCATGTGAAGGTCGCCAAGGACTGGCAGCGCGACCCGAAACAGCTCGGCCGCCTCGGCTTCTAGCACTCACCGCCCGTCGAGCCGCCGAGCCGCCGAGCCAAGGCTGCCCGTCGAGCCGGGGACTTTCGCCGCCCGTCGAGCCGGACCTCCACCGCCCGTTGAGGCGGGGACTTTCGCCGCCCGTCGAGCCGGACCTCCACCGCCCGTCGAGGCGGGGACTTTCGCCGCCCGTCGAGCCGGACCTCCACCGCCCGTTGAGCCGTCGACGAACGAAGTGAGGAGGCGAGTCGAAACGCCGCCTCTCGCGCGAAGCCCACATGACGGTCGAGCGAAGTCGAGACCACCCACCCCGAATCGGTTCGACTCATCCGTCCCGGATGATGCGCGAGCCGCCGAACCACGGCACGATGACTTCACGAGCGCAGTCCCTGCGCCGATGATCCGCGCCGTCGAAGGAGTTCTCCGATGATCCGTTTCCTGTTGAGTGTCGCGGTGAGCCTCGTCTCCGCGGTGGTGGCCTTCCTGGTCGCCTGGGCGGCGATCGACGGCTTCCATCTGACCGCCCGCGGCTTCTTCATCGCGGTCGCTCTGTTCACCGCGCTGCAGTCGCTGCTCGCCCCGTTCGTGTTCAACGTCGCCCGGAAGTACGCGTCCGCGGTCCTCGGCGGCATCGGCCTCGTCTCCACACTTCTCGCGCTCTGGATCACCACCCTGATCAGCGATGCGCTGACCATCTCCGGTGTCACCGCCTGGATCTCGTCGACCGTCGTCGTCTGGCTGGTGTCCGCGCTGGGCACCTGGGGGATCGGCTATCTGGTACTGCGGCGCTGGTGGGACGCGAAGCAGGCGGCGCAGGCCGAGAACGCCGCCGCCGATGCCGCCCTCGCCCGCCGCGAGGCCAAGAGGGGCAAGTAGGCGGTCACCGTGTCGGAGCCCGGCTTGTCGCCCCGCGATGAGACAATGCCCGGGTGAGGAATTACCAGGACGAAGCGGTGGTGATCCGCCAGCACAAGCTGGGCGAGGCCGACCGCATCATCACCTTCCTCACCGCCGAACACGGCCTGATCCGGGCCGTGGCGAAGGGGATCCGGCGGACGCGTTCGAGATTCGGGGCGCGGCTGGAACCGTTCGCCCACGTGCACGTGAATCTCTACCCGGGCCGCAGCCTGGACATCGTCACCCAGGTGCATACGCTCGACGCCTTCAGCGAGGCGATGTCGCGCGACTACTCGCGCTACACCACGGCGTGTGCCGTTCTGGAGACCGCCGAACGACTCGCCGGTGAGGAGCGCGCCCCGGCCCAGCAGCTGTACCGGCTGACCGTGGGCGCGCTGACCGCGCTGGCCGAGGACCGCCGGGAGCGGCAGCAGATCCTCGACGCGTTCCTGCTCCGGGCGATGGGATCGGCGGGCTGGATGCCGGTGCTCGACGTCTGTGCCCGCTGCGCGAATCCGGGACCGCACAAGGCTTTTCATGTCGCGGCCGGGGGAGCGGTGTGCGTCTACTGCCGACCTGCGGGCGCGGCGACCCCGACCCTCGGTGTGCTGGAACTGATGGATGCGCTGGCCCGGGGGCACTGGGCCGACGTCGCCGCGGCCACCCCGTCGCAGCAGCGACAGGCGACCGGGCTGATCGCGGCGCACCTGCAGTGGCATCTGGAACGACGCTTGCGGACGCTGCCGCTCGTCGAGCGCGATGCGCCGCCTAATCTGGCAGTACAGGCCCGGCCGGAGTCTCCCGCCCAGGCCGCGCCGACCGCCACCACCGCGTAGCACCCCGACTCGACAAGAAGGTGAGGCCGCCGATGGCCCGACTGACTCGCCGCCGCCCGGTGCCCGGGGTTCCCCGCGCGATCCGTCCGCCGGACCCGCATCCGTCGGGTGCCGTGCCGCCGGCCATCCCGCCGGAGTTCGTGCCGAACCACGTGGCGCTGGTGATGGACGGTAACGGCCGCTGGGCGCAGGACCGCGGGCTCCCGCGCACGGAGGGGCACAAGCGCGGGGAGGCCGTGCTGATGGATTCGGTGTGCGGGTCCATCGAGATCGGCGTGAAGTGGCTGTCGGCGTACGCCTTCTCCACCGAGAACTGGTCGCGCAGCCCCGACGAGGTGAAGTTCCTGATGGGCTTCAACCGCGACGTGATCCGTCGCCGCCGCGACGAGATGCACGAGATGGGCGTGCGGGTGCGCTGGGCGGGCCGTCGTCCCAAGCTGTGGCGCTCGGTGATCAAGGAGCTGGAGGTCGCCGAGGAGCTGACCCAGGACAACGACGTGCTGACCCTGGTGATGTGCGTCAACTACGGCGGTCGCGCGGAGATCGCCGACGCCGCCCGGGAGATCGCCCGCCGTGCCGCCCGCGGGGAGATCGACCCCGAACGCATCACCGAGGCGAGTTTCGCCCGCTATCTCGACGAGCCGGACATGCCCGACGTCGACCTGTTCCTCCGCCCCTCCGGCGAGCAACGGCTCTCCAACTTCCTGCTCTGGCAGAGCGCCTACGCCGAGATGGTCTACCAGGAGAAACTGTTCCCCGACTTCGACCGGCGCGACCTGTGGGCCGCCTGCCTGGAGTACGCCAAGCGCGACCGCCGCTTCGGCAGCGCCTGACCGGCGAACACCTCCAAGCCGGAATCCGTCCCCCACCCGGTTTCCGTTCCACCCGCCGCAGCAGTGCGTGTGGTGCGACGGAAACCGGGTGCGGCGACGGAAATCGGGTGGGGGGACGGAATGCGGCTGAGAGGCTCAGGTCGCCGAGGGGGCCTGTTCCTTCTGTTCTTGAAGCAGGCCGAGATCGGCGAGGCGTTCCTGCTCCTCGATCGACAAGGTCTGGATGGAGCCGATCCGCCGGGCCACCTCCGGCCGGGTGAACCGCAGGTACGTGTACCAGGCGAGGCCGAGGGCGAGGAGGCCGAGGAACACGAACGGCAGGATGTTGTACGGCCATTCCGGTGTCGGCACCACGTTGCTGACGATCACGTATCCGAGGGCGAGGAGGGCGGCCCCGGACACGACCGCCCGCAGCGGGGTGAGCGCCTTGATCCGGTACAGCCAGATCGGGGTCGCGATCACCACGAGCAGGTAGCTGATAAGGAATCCCCAGGTCGCGACGTAGCCGCCGTAGACGTCGAAGATCAAACGGCCGGCGTTGCTGAGCGTCGCCGCCCACGAGAAGGCGATCGCCAGCACGCCGACGAACGCGACGCCGACCCACGGGGTCCCGTGCCGGCGATGGACCCGGCTGAACGCCTTCGGGAGAGCGCCCTCGTGCGACAGGGTGAACAGCGAGCGCGCCGCCGAATTGGTCACCGCGGTGACGAAGACGATGAACGCGACGGCGACCGTCAGGCTCACCACCGGCTTGATCCACGGCACGCCGGTGGAGTCGGCGAGCTGCGGGAGGATCGCCTGGTCGTTGTCGATGGATCCGAACTGCAGGACCTGCGGGTACGTGGCGAGGATGTAGAGCACCCCGAGGAGCAGCACCACCCGCAGCAGGGAACGGGCGATGGTCCGGTGGGCGTCGCGCGCCTCGGCGCCCAGCGAGGCCACCGACTCGAAACCGGCGTACGACCCGACACCGACGACGGCGGCGACGAAGGTCGAGCTGTTGCCGAGATGGCTGAGACTCCACTGCGCGGTGTCGATCCGGAAGCCGTACGAGATGTACGACGCGACGATGATCACGAACACCGAGACGACGGCGACCAGCTCGAAGACCAGCTCGTACTTCGCCGCCAGCGACGCACCGCGGTAGGGCAGATAGATCGCGACGACGGCGACGACGGTCGCGAGCAGCAGCTTGAACCACGTCGTCTCGGATCCGATACCGATCTCGGTGAGGAACGAGTCCACGTAGAGGACGCCGCCGAGCGTCCCGGTGGTCGCGAAACCGATGTAGCCGAGCAGGAGCGCGAGGCCGGCGGCGAACGCGGCGGCCGGACCGAGACCGTTGCCGGCGTAGGTGCCGAGCGAGCCGGACGAGACGGTGCGTCGTGCCTGGAAGCCGATGGTCGCGGCCAGCAGCAGCGCGATGACGAGGCCGACGACGGCGGCCCAGGCGGCGCCCTTCCCGGCCGCGACGTACAGGGAGATCGGCACGGAGGCGAGGGCGACGGACGGTGCCGCCGCGGCCAGTCCCTGGGCGAACACACCCCAGGAGCCCAGTGCGTCTCTGCGCAGGCCGGTGTGCTCGGCGGAGGTCAGGGTGCGTCCGGCGAGGGTGATCTCGGCGGACGGCGGGGATTCGGGCCGCGTGTCAGGTGCGGGAGATGCGGCGGAAGCCGGCGCCGGATCGTGGGTGAGGGTCATCGGAATGCCTTCTGTGCGTGTGGAGGTCACCGCGGCGTGCGGTGGAGGTCGGGGTGATTCGGTCGGCGGCGATCAGCTCGGCGGGGGTGATCCCGGCGGTCGCGCACACGTCGGTACAGAGGTAGAGCAGGTTCATGGGGCTGACTTCTCTCGTGAGTTCGGCGATTCAGGCGGATGCCCGGGCCGGGGTGTGCAACGGTGCGCTCGGTGCGGCCGCGGAGAGGTGGCCGCGCAGGGTCGACGTCGCGTATTCGTGGCGGTACAGGCCGCGGCGGCGCAGGATCGGGATCACCTCGTCGACGATCACCTCGAGGCCGTCGAGGAGGACGTCGGGCTGCAGGTTGAAACCGTCGACGCCGCCGGCGGCGAACCACTCCTCGATCCGGTCGGCGAGTTCTTCCGGGGTGCCGACGAAACCGGTGTGCCCCGAACCGAGGTAGCGCGACTGCCGCAGGTATTCGCGGACGGTCGGATCGGTGCGGCGGATCTGCGCGACGATCGATTCCCGGAACCCGACGCTGCCGGTGAAGTGCTGCAGATCGGGCGGGGCATCGAGCACCTCGCGAGGGAACGGCGCGTCCAGGTCGAAGGTGCTCGCGTCGACGCCGATCGCCCCGGACAGCCACCGCACCGAGTACGACGGCGGCCCGGCATCGTGCAGGTCGTCGCTGCGCCGCACGGCCTCGGCGTGGGTGCTGCCGAGCGTGGTGAGCAGCCCGGGGACGATCTTCACGGCATCGGGTGAGCGGCCCGCGGCGACGGCGAGCCGCTTGACCTGCCGATAGTGTTCGATCGCGCCGTCGAGGGTCAGTTCGGCCGCGAACACCCCCTCGGCGACCCGCCCGGCGAGGGCCCGGCCCTTCACCGAGCCGCCGGCCTGGAACAGCACCGGTGCGCCCTGCGGTGAGGGCGGCGTGCGCAGCCGTCCGGCGACGTCGAAGTGCTCCCCGTGGTGGACGACGGACCGGCCGGTGCGCGCGGAATCCCAGAGTCCGGTGACCACGTCGACGAACTCGGAGGCCCGTTCGTAGCGGTCGTCGCGCAGCGGGACGTCGGGCAGCCCGAAGTTCCGGGCCGGGGCCGGTCCACGCGAGGTCACGATGTTCCAGGCGGCGCGGCCTCCGGACACGTAGTCCAGGGTCGCGAGGCGTTCGGCGAGCTCGGCGGGGTCGTTGAAGGTGGTCGATGCGGTGGCCACCAGCCCGATGTGTTCGGTGTGCGCGGCCACGTGCGCCCAGTTCACCGTGGGTTCCAGATGAGCCGGGTTGGCGTCGTACGTCGGATCGTAGAGAGCGGGGATGTCGGCGAGGAAGAGTGCGTCGAGCGTGCCGCGTTCGGCCGTCTGAGCGATCCGCGTCCAGTAGTCCGGATCGACGAACGAGTGGGCGTGCAGGCGCGGACTCTGCCACGACGCGGGCAGGTAGCCGAGCACCAGAGCGTTGACACCGAGGATCACATGACCATCGCGGGTGCTCATCGCGATGCCTCCGCGTGATCGAAGGCCGGGACCGGATCGAGAGTGCGGCCGGCGAGCGGAACACCGAGCGCCGGCCGCAGGGGACCGGGCGGAGTGGGTCGCAGGCCCGCGCCGAGAAGGTGCTCGGCGGCGTCGAGCAGCGCCGGAAGGGTCTCGCCTGGGCGGCCGTTCAGCAGCAGTCCGTCGGGGGCACCCGTCCAACTCGGCGTTCGTTCCTCCCGGTCGAAAACGACGACCTGTCCGTCCGGGCCGATCGAAAGATCGGCGGGGACCGGGGTGGGGCCGCCGCGCGGTGAGTACCAGGCGAGGACGCCGGCGCCGGTCGCCGGTTCGGGGACGGTGAGCGGTCCGGCGATCCGGTAGGCGCCGTCGGCGTCGACGCGGTCGATCCGCCGGGAATCGACGAACACGCCCGCGGTGCGATCGGCGAGCACCGCGTCATACGGCCAGCTCTGCTCCAGGTCGCGGACGGCGCCGAGACCGTCGCAGAAGCGGTGAGGCGGGTCCTCGCCCGGCCGCAGCCACGGCTCACCCGCCGGTAGCGGCGAGTGCCGTTCGGTGAAGACGAGGCCGATCCGGCCGTCGGCGAGGTGACCGGCCGAGGCGGACCGTCGTGCCACGTTGTAGGGGTGATCGCGGCCGAAGCTCACCGGCGCGAGGAGTCGTGCGCGGCCGGAGCCGGCCGCGAGAAACGTGGCCGTCACGGTCGCCTCGAGGCTGTACGACGACGTGGCCGCCGGGTCGAGACGTTCGATGCCGGGAACGGTGAATCCCAGGGGAAGGCGGTCCCAGCGGGCGCGCAGAGCGTCGTCGGCGAGAAGATCGATCACCTGGTCACCGGTGATCCCGAGTGCCAGATAGGGCGTGTACGTGCTCAATTCCCCTGACCTCCGCGCGGACCGCCGATACCGCCCAGCACGGGGACCGGGTCGGTGCCGTTGACCAGCCAGTCCCCGACGATCCGGGCTTTGTAGACCCGCGGATTGTGGGAGGCGAGAGTGCGGGCGTTGCGCCAGTGCCGGTCCAGCGCGATGGACGACGAGACGCCGGACGCCCCGAGCGCGTCGAACACCTCGGTGGTGGCCGTCAGCGCGTGCTCGATGATCACGAGCTGGGCCCGGTCGGTGGACAGCTGCGCGGCGCGGACCAGGGCGGTCCGGGCGTCGAGGTCTCCGGCGGCGTGCGCGGCGGCGACGGCATCCAGATCGCGGGCGGCGGCCGAGAGCGCCGCGGCCGCGCCGAAGCCGTGGGCGTCGGCCTCGCCGATCACTTGGAGGAGCTGCGGGTCGCGCGTCGGTGTCTGGTCGGCGGCCTGCGGGGGGGGGGGGGGGGGGGGGGGGGGGGGAGG
>NZ_JBPSDN010000006.1:0-28444 GCF_052036135.1 Gordonia marina | reverse complement strand
CCCCCCCCCCCTCCCCCCCCCCCCCCCCCCCCCCAACGCCGTCGTCCCCTCGCGGACGGCTGCGGCGGTGATGCCGGTGAGCACGGCCAGGATCGCCACCTGATAGAAGTGGCCCTGATAGACGAAGCGCTCGGTGATGCCGAAGACATCGTCCGGGTCCACCGCCGCCCCGGCGTAGGTGGCGCTGCCGCTCGCGGTGGTCTGCTGCCCGAATCCGGTCCAGTCATCGGTGAGTTCGACCCCCGGATCGTCGCGGCGGACGAGTGCGGTGAGCAGGCCGTCCTCGGAGGCGCCGATCACGTCGAGCCAGTCGGCGTAGAGGCTGCCGGTGGCGTAGAACTTCGCGCCGTCCACCCGGTAGACGTCCCCGTCGCGGCGGACGGTGGTGGCGATGTTCGCGAATGTGCCGTTGCTCGCCTCGGTCCAGCCGCCGCCGACGAACTCGCCGTCGCGGAAGCGGGCGAGCCAGCGGTCGGTGGCGGCCGAGCGGGGCGCGTTGAGACGGTCTTCGACGAAGGCCAGGTGGTTGCGCCAGACGTGCGCGACGTTGGGGTCGGCGGCCGCCAGCGCGGCGAGCAGGTCGAAGGTCTGCTCCAGCGATGCGCCGTAGCCGCCGAACTCCTCCGGGATCCGCAGCAGGCCGAAACCGTTCGTCTTCAGCAGGTCCACCTGCGCGTACGGAAAGGTCCGGCTGCGTTCGCGGTCCACGTTCCCCTCGGCGATCTGCGCGAAGAGGGGGGTGAAACGCGCGAACAGCAGATCGCGGTCGGCGGTGGGCGGCCGCAGATAGGTGCGGGAGGTGGTCGCGGCGAGCGTGTCGGTCATCGGGGTTCTCTCGTTGAGGTGGGGCGGTGGTTCGGGAGCGGTGGTTCAGAAGACGGTGCCGGCGAACGGCCGGCGATCGGTCGCGAACAGGGCGTCGAGACGTTCCGCCGCGCCGGGCCGGTGCACGACGATCCGTCCGGTCGCGGCGAGCCGCCACCAGTCGGTACCGCCGAGATACGCGGACGCCAGCTCGGCGACGCCGACGGTCGCCTCGGCCGGTGCCCCGGTGCGGGACACCCCGGCCGGGCCGATCTCGTAGACGCCGGAGTTCTGCGGGCGCAGCGGGTCGTGCACGGCCAGGACCACGGCGGGGGCCGGCCGGTAGATACGGGCGTCGAGGGCACGTTCGACGTCGATCAGACGCAGCCAGGTCTCGTCGTGCACCGGCCCGGAGGTGAACGCGCGTTCGTCGGTCAGCGCGAGGGGCAGCGGGTCGTCGACGGCGAGCGCCCCGAACCGGATGCGGTCGACCAGGTCGAGGCCGAACAGGTGCCGCAGGAGGCCGCGGTAGGCGGCGTCGGAGTGCGCGACGAGGTCGTCGACGACGATGGTCTTCTCGCGGCTGGTGAACCAGCCCGCCTGGTCGAGCGGGCGGTAGACCACGTAGCCGTCGTCGGCGCCGCCGGTGCTGTGCACGGCGGTGTAGCGCGGTCCGGGGTGGGCGGCGGCGTGTCGTTCCTGGGACCGCCACCACCCGTCGTGCCGGGAGATCCTGCCGACCCCGCCGCCCGACGCGTAGATCCCCTCCACCACGGAGGGCGTGTCGTCGGCGAGCCGGATCGTGCCGGAGCCGAGCACCGTGTCGCGTAGCTCGGTGCGGCGCCGGTCGACGGTCGCCGACCGGCTGCGGGTCGCGACGCCGTAGCCGAACCGTTCGTAGATGGTCGCCTCGGAGGCGCGCAGCGACGCGACGAGTTCCCCGCGCGCGGCGGCGTCGTCGAGCTGACGCCGGAGCAGGGCGCTGACGATCCCGCGGCGGCGATGGGTCGGCAGCACGCCGACCTGGCTGACCGCGGCGTGTGGGATTCGCGCACCGCCCGGGACGGTGAGGGTGCCGGTGTACGACGCCGCACCGCCGATCACCCGATCGCCGTCGAAGGCCGCGAGATAGCGGCCGGGTTCGATGAGGTCGACCGGATCGACGTGCGCCAGGTCGAGGCCGAGCATCGCGCGGGTGAAGGTCGCGAAGGTCTCCCGGATCCGGTCGGGGTCGGTGACGGCGTCCAGGCGCACCCCGGTCTCGAGGGCGGGTGCGGCGTCGTCGAGCTGGAGCGTCATGAGTGCCACGCCTTCTGGTGGTCGCGATGGGTGGACAGGTAGGCGCCGGGCGTGAAGTGGGTGTCGTAGAAGGCGGTATCCAGGTGCTGGGCCTGCAGATAGTTGAGGATGTGGACGGTGGGGACGGTGCCCGGGATCTTCCCGAAGGTGTCGTCGACGTAGGCCACCTGCGCGGTCAGCAGGTCGCGGAAACGCCGGTCGTAGGGGGCGGCGGATCCGCGGACGCGAGCGGTGTCGTGCCACGGTCCGGGCGTCCGCGGGTGGAGTGGTCCGCCCGGGCCGAACTTGCGCTCGACGAAGCGCTCCACCGCCTCGGCGGCGTCGCTGACGTGCGGCCGGGACAGGGTCTCGAACACCCCGGGGAGACCGGTCGGATTGGGCAGCGCCCAGCGGTCGTCGTACTGCACGTCGAAGCCGAGTCCGGGCACGTCCGGGTCGCCGGAGGCGCCGAGGATCGAGAGCCGGTCGATGCCGTCGAACGTCCAGCCGCCGAGGCCGAGCGCGCCGAGGACCAGATGCCCGTTGTAGGCGGCGGTGATCAGTTCGGCGCTCGCTTCGGCGAGGGTGTACTGCTCGACGAACGAGAGCGGGAAGGGCTCGCCCGCATGGCGGAGCGAGGAGTCGTCGGCACCCGGGATCGGACGGTGGTTGACGTCGTCGTAGACGCCGTAGCCGTTCTGCAGGAAGAACGCGAGGTTGGCGATGAAGTGCTGGGCGAGGTCGGCGACCGGGATCACCAGCAGGGAGCCGGGGTGGTTGGCGATCCAGGTGTTGTGGCCCTCCAGATAGGGCTCCTCGCGGGGGAGGTGAATACGCCGGTCGGAGAGCTTCCGATAGCGGGACACCGTCTGGTTCAGCCAGTCCTCCAGGTCGTCGCCGGTGTCGGCGGGTTCGGGGAGCGAATCACGGCTGGAGAGGAAGTAGGTGCCGGTGTCGTCGGTGAAGAAGAAGTCGGTGGTACCGAACCCGGCGGCGGTCGGGAAGGTGCGGCCGACGGCGGTGCCGGGATAGTTGGGGAGCTTCGGGGCGTAGCCGGGGTGGTGGGTGATGCCGAAGTGGAATCCGGTGACCCCGGTGACCGCGGACAGCACGACGGCCCGCTCGGTCTCCGACAGCGGCTGGACGGGTTCGGAACTCGTGTACGCGAGTTCCCCGGACGGGATCGACCCGCCGACCGGGAACCGCCGCGAACGACGGCCGCGGATCGCGTCGAACAGCGGAAACTGCGCGGCCGTCGTGAGCGCCGCCCGTTCGGCATCGGTGACGTGCAGGGTCGACGCGCCGCTCACGCCGCGGCCTTCGCCGCCGACTCGGCGTCGATGAAGTCGCCGATCACCGCCGCGACCTCGCGGTGCGCCACCTCGTTGAGCACGTCGTGGGCAGCGCCGTCGAACACCTCGATGCGCAGGTCGCCGAGGCGATCACGCCAGTCCTGGAGCAGGTCCAGTGGGGCGACGGGATCGTCGGCGCCGTGCACGGCGAGGATCGGCAGGTCGAGACCGGGCAGGTCCTCGGCGAGGACGGTCCAGGCCGGCGGGAACAGGCGGGAGGCGAGGGCGACGAGGTCGCCCTCGGTGAAGGCGAGCGGGTCGTTGACGAGTTCGTCGCGGTAGAACTCGTCGGCCGAGAGGGCGTCGAGGGTGAGTTCGACCGGGGCGGGGTCGGCGTCGTCGAGCCAGGGGAGCGGGCTCAGGGCGCTGCCGCTGACGATGAGGCCGCGGAATCGGCCGGGGCCGGCGAGCGCGGTGAGCGCGGCGACGACGCTGCCCAGGGAGTGTCCGGCGAGGAAGACCGGTGTCTCCGGGTGCTCCCGGGTGGCACGCACGACGAGCCGCTGGGCGGCGTCGACCGCGTCGCCGAGTTCCTCGATGCGGCCGCGGTCGCCGTCGCTGAGACCGTGCCCGTACTGGTCGAGTGCCCAGACCTCGATGCCGCGGGCGTTCAGCTGATTCGCGAACCGGTGGTAGAGGCCGCTGTGCTCGCCGTAGCCGTGCAGGAACACCAGGGTGGCGCGCGGGGCGCCGGTCCGGGAGCTGTCGCCGGTCGGCGAGGCGGCTCGCCAGTGGCGGTAGTACACACGCCCGCGGGCGCCGTCGAAGTGGGGCATGTCGTCGTTCCTTGAATCCGGGGGCCGGGGATTCCCAGACTCGTGTGGAAGACGCCGCCGCTCAACGATTGCGCCGACGCTGGTTGCAACCGCACTGCGCGGAATACCTGGTCCGGCGGCGCACCCGCCGCCGCGTTACGACTCGCCGTCCGGCTTCAGGCTCGCCAGCATCTCGAGGAGCCGGGCCTCGAAGTCCGCGGTGTCGACGCCGGAGTCGCTCAGCGGGCCGGATCCGTCCTCGACGTCGAGCAGTGCGAGGACCACGTGCTCGGTGCCGACGTAGTTGTGGCCGAGCCGCAGTGCCTGGCGGAAGGTCAGTTCGAGTGTCTTGCGCGCGGCGGCGTCGAACGGGATGAGGGCCGGGATCTCGTCGGACGTGGCCGGGAAGGCGGCGCGGGCGCGGTCGCCGAGTGCGGCGAGATCCACGCCGCCCTTCTCCATCAGGACGACGGCCAGCGATTCGGGCGAGTCGAGGATCCCGAGCAGCAGGTGGGCCGGGGTCACCTCGGCGTTCCGGGCGTCCTTGGCGATGGTGTGCGCGGCGGCGACGGCCGAGCGTGCCCGCGGCGTGAAGGCGTTGAAGCCCTGGTTCGCGTCGAGGTCGGCCGCGGTTCCGGGTTCCTTGGGGGTGAAGCGCTTCTGCGCGGCCTGTTTGGTGACGCCCATCGAAGCGCCGATGTCGGTCCACGAGGCGCCGGTGCGCCGGGCGTTGTCGACGAAGTAGCCGATCAGGTGGTCGGCGACGTCGCCGAGGTGGTCGGCGGCGAGCATGGCGTCGGTGAGTTGGTCGAGCGGGTCGTCGTGGACCTTCTTGATGGCGTCGATCAGGTCGTCGAGGCGGATGGCGGGGGCGGGAGAGGTGCTTTCGGACATGCGTCAACCATAAGTTGACGATCGGTAATCGTCAACCATTGGTTGACGACTGGTCAGCCGGCGCAGCCGGCGCAGGTGCCGAAGATCTCGACCGTGTGTGAGATGTCCTGGAAGCCGTGGTCGGTGGCGACTCGCGCGGCCCACTTCTCGACCGGCTCGGCCTGGACCTCGACCGTGGTCCCGCACGACCGGCAGACCAGATGGTGATGGTGCTCGTCCGAACAGTGGCGGTAGCGCGTCTCGCCGGAGCCGTCCCAGATCGCGTCGACCTGACCGGCGTCGACCAGCGCCTGAAGATTGCGGTAGACGGTGGTGAGGCCGATGGAGTCGCCGCGGGCGACCAGCTGGTCGTGCAGCTGCTGCGCCGAGAGGAAGTCGTCGGTGGCGACGAGGAGGTCGGCGATCGCGGAACGCTGGCGGGTGGTCCGCTGGCCGGTGACGGGTTTGGTGGGGGTCACGCGCCACGCTCCTGCTTGCCTTCGGTGGCGTGGGTCAGCGCGTCGAGCACGATGTGCGCGATGTGATCGTCGACCAGCGTGTACTCCACCTCGCGGCCGCGCCGGTTCCCGGCGACGACGCCGGAGTTCTTGAGCACCTTGAGGTGCTGACTCACCTGGGGCTGGTTGAGATGGAGGGCGTCGACGAGTTCGTGGACGCACATCGCGCGTTCGTTGAGGGATAGCACGATCGCGATCCGGGCGGGTGCGGCGAGTGCGCGCAGCAGTTCGCTGGCGGCGGCGTGGTCGGCGGCCGTCGACGCGGTCGGGGCAAGGTCGGTCTGAGTCACCCGGGTGTCCTTTCGCGGAGCGTTGCGTCCATCCTATTTGCAATCGTTTCCATGTGGCTAGTCGTGCATGCATGATCGCGCGATATTCTGCGAAGGTGACGGCCCGGAAGCCGTCGAGCAGCGTCCATACCGATCGAGCGAAGTCGAGCCAGTCGTTCCCTCCGCCCGCCGGCGAGATAGCCTGTTGAGCAGCGTGTGTCACTTGACAAGTGAGATGCCCGTTCAGTCAAGTCCTCAATCCTGGAGATCAGTCAGCCGTGGCCGTGCAATCCAAAGTCGAAGCCGTCGTCAACCTCGCCAAGCGGCGTGGCCTGGTGTTCCCGTGCGGTGAGATCTACGGCGGTACGCGTTCGGCGTGGGACTACGGGCCGCTCGGCGTCGAGCTGAAGAACAACATCAAGGACCAGTGGTGGCGCAGCATGGTCACCTCGCGGGACGACGTCGTCGGTCTCGACTCCTCGGTGATCCTGCCGCGTCAGGTCTGGGAGGCGTCCGGCCACGTCGACGTCTTCACCGACCCGCTGGTGGAGTCGCTGCACACGCACAAGCGCTACCGCGCGGACCATCTCATCGAGGCGTACGAGCTGAAGCACGGTCACCCGCCGGAGAACGGTCTGGCCGACATCAACGACCCGGAGACCGGTCAGCCCGGGGCCTGGACCGAGCCGCGCGAGTTCTCCGGTCTGCTCAAGACCTTCCTCGGCCCCGTCGCCGACGAGGAGGGCCTGCACTACCTCCGCCCGGAGACCGCGCAGGGCATCTTCATCAACTTCAAGAACGTGCTGACCACCTCGCGGAAGAAGCCGCCGTTCGGCATCGCGCAGATCGGCAAGAGCTTCCGCAACGAGATCACGCCGGGCAACTTCATCTTCCGCACCCGCGAGTTCGAGCAGATGGAGATGGAGTTCTTCGTCAAGCCGGGCGACGACGAGAAGTGGCACGAGTACTGGATCCAGGCCCGCCACGACTGGTACGTGGACCTCGGCATCGACCCGGAGAACCTGCGCCTCTTCGTGCACCCGCAGGAGAAGCTGTCGCACTACTCCAAGGGCACCACCGACGTCGAGTACAAGTTCGGCTTCTCCGGGAATCCGTGGGGTGAGCTGGAGGGCATCGCGAACCGCACCGACTACGACCTGTCGACGCACAGCAAGGCCTCCGGCGAGGACCTGAGCTTCTTCGATCAGGCCACCGGCGAGCGATACACCCCGTACGTGATCGAGCCCGCGGCCGGCCTCGGCCGCTCGATGATGGCCTTCCTGTGTGACGCGTACACCGAGGAAGAGGTGCCGAACGCCAAGGGCGGCACCGACGTCCGGACCGTGCTCCGGCTCGACCGTCGTCTCGCCCCGATCAAGGCCGCGGTGCTGCCGCTGTCGAAGAAGGACGAGCTCGCGCCGACCGCGCGCAATCTCGCCGACGAGCTGCGCAAGCACTGGGCCATCGAGTACGACGACGCGCAGAGCATCGGCAAGCGCTACCGTCGCCAGGACGAGATCGGCACCCCGTTCTGCGTCACCGTCGACTTCGACACGCTCGACGACCACGCCGTGACCATCCGCGAGCGGGACGCCATGACGCAGGAGCGCGTCGCTCTCGACAAGGTCGCCGAGTACCTCGGCGGCAAGCTGCTCGGCGCGTAGTCGATCACGAAGCCCCGCCGAAGGAGCGTCGACCGTGAACCCGAACTTCGTGATGTTCTTCAGCGCCGTGCTGATGTTCATCGCCGCCGCGATGATGGTGGGCCAGAAGCAGTGGACGATGCTCGCCGTGGTCCTGCCGATCTGGTTGCTGGTTCTCGGCGTCTGGCTCTACCGGCAGCGGACGCGGTGAGCGGGCGGGTGCCGCGCCGCCCACCGCGGTCCGGGGCTCAGCGGACCAGGCACAGCGGCAGGTAGTCGCTCCGGCCGCCGGTCGTGGGAGAAGTGAGGAACAGGCACGTGTTGAAGCCGCGTTCCTCGGCCTTGTCGCGCAGCATGAGCAGGGTCCGGGTGGAGATCACCCGGTCTCGGCTGAGGATGAACCCGGACAGCCGCGTCGGGTCACCGACGATGGCGTACTCGTACGGATCTCCGGGGCGAGGGCCGTCCGCCACCCAGGTGACGATGTAGTTCGGCGTGTTCTGCGGGTTCAGGGTCCCCGGTACCCCGGGGAAGCTGACCGAGAGTTGCGCCCGGGACCGCGGATCGACGACTTTCGCCTGCCCGCGGATGCCGTCGGGCCGCCCGGCCGGCGAGACGCAGGTGTTGTTCACCGAGATCGTCGTGGCGTCGATCAGACCGTAGTGGGCGGAGGTGTCCCGCAGACACCGGACGCTGTAGAAGCCCGGGATGGCGGCCTGCTGCCACCAGGTGCCGAGGTAGCGTTCGACGTCGAGGCGCGGGACCGGCTGGAGAGAACCGGCGGGCGCGGCGTGCGCGGGCGCGGCGGCGAGCGCCGTGGCGGCGGCGAGTGTCACGGCCAGGAGGCCCGAGAGCGCCCGTCGGCCCAGGTGGAACCGGATTGTCATAGCTATTCCTTGTCGAGATGGGTGCGGATGGTGGCGGCGGCCTACTGCCGGCAACCCCGCAGCGTCTGGAAGTCGCCGGCGAACGCGAATCCCTTGCCGCTGCACACCGGTCCCTTCCTGCCGTCGATCACCACGTGAGCGCCGGGCCCGGCGATCCCGATGGACAGACCGGGCCGGATGCCCGTGGCCTGCACCGACGCGCCGGGGCCGATCGCGATGGCGGCGGGACCGGAGAGGCCGTCACCCTGCGACCAGGCGATACCACCGCCGTCGCTGATCGCGAGGCCGATGGCATCCGGCCCGGCCTTCGCCGAGCACGTCGTCATCGTCGACGACTGGCCGGGGAGCGCACCGCAGACGTCCGGGGCGGCCTGGGCGGCACCGGTGCCGGCGAGGCCGGCGGCGGCCGACAAGCCGGCGCCGCACAGCAGAAGTCCGATCGCGAAGCGTGCGTTCGAGTTCATGATCACTCCTTGTGACGACGGCAGCGTGTCTCGCTGCTCACTCATCATTCGGAGCCGGGCCCGTTCCGGATGGGTGTGCTCGGCGAACCGCCGGAGATCCGGTGCGGTGACCGCACCCATCCGGATCCGAGGCGGCTCCGAATAGCGGGTATGACCTTCCGATCCCTGGCGGTGGTGGGCAGCGGTGTCGCCGGCCTGGCCGCCGCGCACGTGCTCGCCGAAGCGCATCCGGTGACTCTGTTCGAGGCCGACGACCGGTTGGGCGGGCACGCTCACACCCACCTCGTCACGACGCCGTCGGGCACCGAACTGGCCGTCGACACCGGCTTCATCGTGCACAACGACCGCACTTATCCCACCCTGCAACGACTCCTCGCCGAACTGGGGGTACGGACGCGGGACACCGATATGTCGATGTCCGTCCGCTCGGAGATCACCGGACTCGAGTACGCGGGTGCGCGCGGACTCACCGGGCTGTTCCCGACCGCCGCGAACGTCGCCAGACCCCGCTATGTGCGCATGCTCGCCGAGATCCGCCGGTTCCACCGCGCCGCGCGGAGGACGCTCGACACCGGCGACGCGCGGGAATCGCTCGCCGGCTTCGTCGACCGTGAGCGATTCTCCGGATACTTCCGGCAGAACTTCCTGTATCCGTTGGTCGCCGCGGTGTGGTCGTGTGACGCGGACACCGCGGCCCACTATCCGGCGCGCTATCTGTTCACCTTCCTCGACCACCACGGCATGCTGTCGGTGTTCGGTTCGCCGACCTGGCGCACCGTGGTGGGCGGGTCGGTCAGCTACGTCGACGCCCTCGCGCGTGGCGTCGCCGCGCGGGGCGAGGTTCGGGTGTCGTCGCCGGTCCGGGCGGTGCGGGAGACCGATACCGGGGTCGAGGTGGTCTCCGAGCGGGGCGGGAGCACCCGCACCGAGACCTTCGACGCGGTGGTCGTCGCGACGCACCCGCACCAGGCGCTCGCGCTCCTCGCACGGCCGACGATGCGGCAGCGGGAGATCCTCGGCGCGATGCCGTATCTGCGGAAGCATGCGGTGCTGCACACCGATGAGTCGGTCCTGCCGAGGGCTCGCCGGGCGCGCGCGTCGTGGAACTACCAGGTCCGCGACGAGGTGCTTCGGCCGGGCGCCGGTGCGGCACCCTCGCCGATCGTCGTGACTTACGACCTGACCAGGCTCATGCGGCTGCCCACCGACGAGCCCCGGATGCTCGTGACGATGGGCCGGACCGACGTGGTGGATCCCCGCACGATTCTGGATGAGATGACCTACGAGCATCCGGTCTACACGCTGGACTCCGTGGCGGCACAGGCCCGGCTGTCCGAGCTGGATACCGGGCGGGTCGTGTTCGCCGGGGCCTACCACGGCTGGGGTTTCCACGAGGACGGTGCGGCGTCCGGTGTGCGCGCGGCGCGGGCGCTCGGTGTCGACTGGTCGGCACCCGCGCCGTCCGAGGAGGACCGATGACGTCGTCGACCTCTCTGCTTCCCTCGATCGTCGGCGCACGAGTGGTCCACCGCCGGACCGGACCGATCGCGCACGCCTTCGCCTACCGGACGTGCACGTGGCTGATCGACATCGACCATCCGCCGCGACTGCCCGCCCCGCTCCGGCCCCTCGCCCGCTTCCGGGCCGGCGACCACTTCCCGGAACCGTACGCACCGGGCCAGACGCTGCGGACCAGGCTGGAACACCACCTGCGGGCGATCGGTGTCGAGCCGGCGAACGGACCGGTGACCGCGCTGATGTCGCCGCGCGTGGCCGGATACGTGTTCAACCCGTTGAGCGTGTTCTGGTGTCATCGGCACGACGGCGCACTCGCCTACGTCGTCGCCGAGGTCCACAACACCTACGGCGGTCGGCACTGCTACGTGGTCGGTGTCGATCCGTCCGGCCGTGCGCTGGCCGACAAGGACTTCTACGTGTCCCCGTTCAACGATGTGAGCGGACGCTATCGGCTGTCGGTCCCGGAGCCCGCGGCCGACGGTCGGGTGCGGATCTCGATCGTTCTGGAACGGGCGGAGACCGGGCCGTTCTTCGCCGCCCTGACCGGCCGGGCCCGGCCGGCGACGGCCCGGCGCGTCCTGCTCGCGCAGGTGACGACACCCCTCGCGCCGTGGGTGGTGGCGGCCCGGATCCGCTTGCAGGGCATCCGGCTGTGGCGTCGGGGACTACCGATCATGCCGCGGCCCGCACAAGACCGGCCGATGACGGCCGACACCGAACACCGCAACGACGACGATCGAACGCGAAAGGATGGCAGGTCGGGACATGAGCGCACGCACCGCCTGTGAAGGCTCTGTAGTCGAAGACGACGTAGTAGACGACGCCGTGGATGGTGACGCCATCGCCGGCGAGACGGCCGCTGAGGGCGAATCGGTGCCGGCGGATCGGCGGTGGCCCGGCCTCGACGTCGTGCCCGCGGGGGCGGCGGCGCGCGCCCGGGGCGCCGCCGCGTCCGCGTTGTTCCGCCGCGCGGCCCGGCGCGTGGGCGTGCGGGTCGAGTATCCCGGCGGCGTCACCGGCGGATCGGCGGGGGCCGAGGTGCCACGAATGGTCGTCCGCCGGCCGGGCCCGTTCGTCCGCCGGATCGGGGCCACCGGGCTCATCGGATTCGGAGAGGCGTACATGGCGGGGGACTGGACCACCGACGACCTCGTCGGCGTGCTGACCCCCTTCGCCCGCGAGACGGCGGTGCTGGTCCCGCGTCCGCTCCAGGTGCTGCGTCGACTGGTCCTGCCGGGGCCGCCCGCGGACGAGGAGAACACGACGGCCAACACCCGGGCCAACGTCGCACGGCACTACGACCTGTCCAACGACTTGTTCGCGGCCTTCCTCGACGAGACGATGAGCTATTCCAGTGCGCTGTTCGAGCGCGAACCGTCCGGGGAGACCCTGTTCTCGTGGAGCGATCTCCCCGCGGCGCAGCGCCGCAAGATCGATCGTCTGCTCGACGTCGCCGGTGTCGGCCCAGGCACTCGGCTGCTGGAGATCGGCACCGGCTGGGGCGAGCTGTGCCTGCGCGCGGCGCAGCGGGGCGCCGTCGTGCGGTCGGTGACGCTGTCGGCCGAGCAATGCGACCTGGCTCGCCGCCGCGTCGCCGAAGCCGGGCTCGGCGACCGGGTGACCGTCGATCTCTGCGACTACCGGGAGGTCGCGGGCGAATACGACGCCGTGGTGTCCGTCGAGATGATCGAAGCCGTCGGACGCAAGTACTGGCCCGAGTACTTCCGGTCCATCGATCGGCTGCTCGGGCCGGGCGGCCGCGCCGCGATCCAGGCGATCACCATGCCGCATGGCCGACTGCTGGCGTCGGAGAACACCTACACGTGGGTGCAGAAATACGTCTTCCCCGGCGGCCAGCTCACGTCGCTGGAGGGGATCGGCGACGTCGTCGGGGAGCGGACCTCGCTGCGGGTGACCGGCACCTCGTCGTTCGGTCCGCACTACGCCGAGACCCTGCGGCTGTGGCGGGAACGATTCCGCTCCCGCGAGGACGACGTCCTCGCTCTGGGCTTCGACCGAACCTTTCTGCGGATGTGGGAGCTGTACCTGGCCTATTCCGAGGCCGGCTTTCGGTCGGGCTACCTCGACGTCGTGCAGCTGGGATTCTCGCGATGACCGGATGGGCGGGATTCGGGGTGCTCACGGGCGCCTCGCTGGTGTGGCTGGCGGTGCTGCAGACGGTGGCGTTCGCCATCGGCCACCGGATCGGCCGCTACAACGTCGTCGACGTCGGATGGGGCCTGGGATTCGTCGGGGTCGCATGGTTGGCGCTGTCGATCGGGGACGGCGATCCGTTGCGCCGATGGTTGCTGGCAGGGCTGGTGACGCTCTGGGGCGTCCGCCTGTCGTGGCACATGTACGTCAAGTGCCGCGGCCACGGCGAGGACCCGCGATACACGGCGCTGCTCGCCAAGTACGACGGCCCGCCGGCGCGCACCGCGGCACGGCGGGTCTTCGGCACGCAGGGGGCGGCGCAGTGGTTCGTGTCGCTGCCCGTCCAGGTGTCGGCCGTCTGCGGCCCGACCTCCGGGCCCGCCGTGGTCGTACTGGGCGCGGGCGTGGCGCTGTGGATCGTGGGCTTCGGCTTCGAGGCCATCGGTGACGCTCAGCTCCGGCGCTTCAAGGCGGATCCGGCGAACGCGGGAACGATCATGGACTCCGGAGTCTGGGCGTGGTCGCGGCACCCGAACTACTTCGGGGACGCGTGCCTGTGGTGGGGGATATGGCTGGTGGCGGCCAGCGCGTGGCCGGGAGTGGTCACCGTCGCGTCGCCGATGGCGATGACCTACTTCCTGGTCGTGGCCACGGGAGCACGACTGCTGGAGAGGTCGATGAGTGACCGTCCCGGCTACGCCGAGTATCGGCGCCGCACGTCGTTCTTCCTCCCGAGACCGCCCCGGCGGCGTGACCCGAGCGGCGGGTAGTGAGTTACCGTCGTGACTGTGACGACGTCGACGGGCTCAGTTCTTCCCGAACTGCTTGAGCGGGTCGCGAACGGTGACACCGCAGCCTTCGGCACGTTCTACGACGAGACGAGCCCTCGCGTCTACGGACTGGTTCGTCGGGTCCTGCGCGATCCGGGCTACAGCGAAGAGGTGACGCAAGAGGTCTACCTGCACGTCTGGCGGTCCGCCGAATCCTACGACCCGCAGGCTGGATCGCCGCTCGCCTGGTTGCTGACCATCGCGCATCGCCGGGCGGTGGATCGGGTCCGCAGCGAGACGGCGGCGACCGACCGGAACGTCCGGTACGCGGTGACCGCGGCCGAGCGCGAGTTCGATCAGGTCGCCGAGTCGGTGGCGACCCGTGAGACCGCTGAACGGGTTCTGGGCTGTCTCGGTTCGCTGACCGACACTCAGCGCCAGTCCGTCGATCTGGCCTACTACCAGGGCATGACCTACCGCCAGGTGGCCGAGCGACTGTCGGTCGCCCTGCCCACCGTGAAGTCCCGTATCCGAGACGGACTCAGCCGCCTCCGAAAGTGTTTGGGGGACAGCGATGTCTGACGAAGAGCTCATGGAGTTCGCGGCACTGGCCGGTCTGGACGCGCTCGACGCCGCCGAACTCGCCGACATCGAGACCGAGCTGAGCCGGGCGACCCCGGAGGTCCGGGCCGCCTATGCCGCGGAACTGCGGGCCACGCGGGAGTTGATGGCGACGGTCAGCGCGGTGGACGCGACCCCGCCGCCGGCCCGGCTCCGTGACGTCGTGCTCGCCGCCGCGACCGGCGACGCCGCCGATCGGGCCGCGCAGCAGCGACCCTCCGGCGCCACGGCCGATTCCGGACCGGCTCGGCTGCCCGCCTCGGTGACGCCGCTTCGGAACCGGCGGCACCGGACGCTCGGCTACCTCGCAGTGGCGGCCGCCGTCGCGGTGCTGGCCGGTGTCGTGGGCTGGCTGCTCGGTGCCGGATCGGACCGGAAGGAACCGGCTCAGCCGATCGCCGAGCAGGTGTTCTCGGCCAAGGACGTCGCCTCGCGGTCGGCGGCCGTGGCGACCGGTCGTGCCACCGTCACCTACTCCGATTCCGCGGATGCCGCGGTGCTGGTGATGAACGACGTACCGCCGCCGCAACCGGGAACGGTGTACCAGATGTGGCTCGAAGGGGCCGACGGGTCGATGCGCCCGGTGGGCACCATGTCCCCGGCGGACGTCGCGCCGTCGACGACTGCGGTGATCCCCGGGGTCCGCGACGCCACGAACCTCGCGTTCACCGTCGAGCCGCCCGGCGGCTCGAATCAGCCGACGGGCGCCGTCGTGGCGCGGGTACCGCTCAACTGAGCACCGTTCGTTCTTCACGAGAGCCCGGCCAGCCGATACGCGACGAGGCTTCCCGCGACGGCGACGTTCAGGCTTGCGCCGTAGCCGACCATCGGGATCTCGACGCACTCGTCGACGCCGGCGAGCACGTCGTCGGGAACTCCGTTGTGCTCGTGCCCGAGGAGCAGCACCGAAGGTCCGCTCGCGGGAGCGAGCCGGGGCAGAGGTGTCGCGCCCTCGGCCAGTTCGACGGCGACGATCCGCTTCCCGGCGTCGCGCTGAGTGTCGATCCAGCGGGTCTTGCCTGTCGTCACCCAGTGGATGCACGGCCGGCGACGATGCAGGGTGTCGCCGACGGCCAGGGCGTTGCGGTAGTGCGGCGAGCGCGGGACGGCCAGGCAGGCGCCGACCGCGTCGCAGGTGCGGAGGAGGGTACCGAGATTGGCGTCGTATGCGACCCACAGCGGGGCGATGACGAGGTGATCCCAGCAGCCGTGGCGGCCGTCGCGCCGGTTTGCGCGCAGTTGCCTGCGGGTGATCTTCGCGCCGCTCATCGGCGCGTGAGGTGGGCTCCAGAATTCTGCAAGTGAATGACGCCTTTCAGCGGCGGCGCCGGTCCATCGTCGTAGGAACGAACCGAGACGATACACGCGGTGCCGCGCCGGCGACAGGGGGCGTGCTCTCGGACGCCCGGTCGCATGTCCGGCGGAAGGCGCGCACGGTGGCGGTGGAATCACCTACAACCAGGACAGATAGGGCATAGTGAGGATCAGCGTTTTCGCCGCACGGGCAAGGGGCCTGGGTAGGTCGGCGGCGCGGAGAGTGAGTTTGTGGTGAGTGTCAGCGGCAAGGTCGTGCATTACGACCCGAATCGTGGGTTCGGTTTCCTTTCGCCCGAGGGCGGGGGCGACGACGTCTTCCTGCACATCAACGACATCCACGGCATCGATGAGAACCAGTTGCGCCCCGGCGCCAAGGTCGAGTTCGACGTCGAGGACACCGATCGCGGTTCCAAGGCCACAAATGTGAAGGTGACCGAGGAGGCCCCCGCGGGCGAGTCGCCTGCGGCCGAGCGTGCGCAGCGCCGCGAGGAGAATCGGGGCGGCTTCGATCGTCGCGACGACCGCCGGGGTGGTCGTGATGATCGACGCGGCGGCTTCGAGCGCCGGGACGATCGTCGTGGTGGTCGTGACGACCGCGAGCGCGGTCCGCGTCGTTCCCCGCACGCCGGGACCCCGCTGTTCAACGAGTTCACCGAGCTGTTGATCGACGCCTCCCCGGACATCACCGCGCGCCAGATCACCTCGATCCGCAACAAGCTGATGGACCTCGCCGCCTCCCGCGGCTGGAACAGCTAGTCCCGTCGGCCGGGCTGTCCCGCCCGCTGAGCTTGTCGAAGCCAAGGTCACTCGTTCCCGCGCGGGAACGAGTGACCGCTTCTTCAAGCTTGTCGAGACGGGCCACGTCGGTCGAGCGAAGTCGAGACCCAAGCAGCCCGTTGAGCCGATCGAGGCGCTAGCCGAGATCGTGTCGAAACGCCGCCCCACCCACGAGAACGACCCCAAGAGACCCAGTGCCCAACCCCACGACCCACCCGACGGTCGCCACCTACGACGCGCACGACCTGGAACGACGCGTCCCGGAAACCCCCAAACAGGTCGAGAAGACCGACCCCGCGACAGATCTGCGCAGCCCCTTCGCCCGTGACCGGGCACGGGTGTTGCACAGTGCTGCTCTGCGACGCCTGGCCGACAAGACGCAGGTCGTCGGCCCCCGCGAGGGCGACACTCCGCGGACGCGCCTGACGCACTCCCTGGAGGTGGGCCAGATCGGCCGCGGGATCGCCGAGGGTCTCGGCTGCGATCCCGACCTCGTCGAGTTGGCGGGTCTCGCGCATGACATCGGCCACCCGCCCTACGGCCACAACGGTGAGCGCGCGCTCGAAGAGATCATGCACGATCACGGCGGCTTCGAAGGCAACGCCCAGAATCTGCGCATCCTGACGTCGCTGGAACCGAAGATCCTCGGTCCCGACGGCGAGAGTGCGGGCCTGAACCTGACGCGCGCGTCGCTCGACGCGACCCTGAAGTACCCGTGGAGCCGCAAGGCTCCGGGTACCAAGTACGGGGCGTACGTGGAGGACGAGCCGGCGCTCGATTGGGTCCGCGAGGGTGCACCCGCCGGCCGCCGCTGCCTCGAGGCTCAGGTGATGGACTGGTCCGACGACGTCGCCTACTCCGTGCACGACCTCGAAGACGGCGTGGCGAGCGGCCGAATCGACCTGCGCCAGCTGGGTTCCCGCGACGACCAGACCGAGCTTGCCGAACTCGCCGTGAAGTATTTCGACGGCCTGGACGCCGACGCGATGGTCGACGCCGCGCAGCGCATGTCGGAGATGGAGATATTCCAGGCGGTGGGGAAGTACGACGGCTCGCTGTCGTCGCAGGTGGCACTGAAGCGACTGACCTCGGAGCTGATCGGGCGTTTCGCTTCTGCTGCCGTGACGGCGACACGAGCTGCGGAGGGCGCCCGCCCGCTGCGCAGGTACGACGCCGACCTGTCCGTCCCGCCCGAGATCGCCTCCGAGGTCGCGATGCTGAAGACGGTGGCGCTGCGTTTCATCTTCTCGGACAAGAAGCACCTGGCGAAGCAGGCACGTCAGCGTGACCGGATCCACCGGGTCTCGACGCTGCTGCTGAACACGGCGCCCGGTGATCTAGACCCACTGTTGGTTCCGCATTGGGAGTCGGCGACGGACGACGATCAGCGGCTACGCGTAGTAGTGGACCAGATCGCATCGATGACCGAAGGGCGCCTGGAGCGCCTGGACAAGAGTAGCGCCGAGGTGCAGGCTCATCTTGGCTGATGCGACAGCGTGAACGCGTCGGAGGGGAGCCCGGAACGGCGGCGTCGAGGCGTTCTGTGGTGGAGAAGGTCAGCGGACGCCCGCTGACGGCGTCGCTCGGACCATCTGTCGCCTCGTCGGAAGTTGGACGAGTATGCCTCCGTTTCGGGGCGGTCTGGTCAGGTGGTGGCCTATGACCCGATCGCTAACTTCGTCAGTGCCTTCACAATGCCGCTGAAGTGTGACGTGACCGCGGCCGCTCCGGCCGCGACCAGTTCGGAATTGTGTGCCTTGATCGTCTTTTCGCTGGTGTAGACGATGACGGGAATATTTGCGGTAGCGGGGCTGCCTTTGATGATTTCGAGCAGTCGCTGGCCGGCTGCGATGGGGGCGCCGACCTCATTATCTCGTTTGTAGTCCGTGATCACTATATCGATTCTTCCGGAACGGATGATGCGGTCGGCCTCATCATTGTTGGTGGCGATCTGAAAGTCATAGTCGGTACCGAGACTTTCGCGTTCGAACTCGTTATTGGCTGGGTGGTCATCGACCCAAAGGATCGTCGGCCGTCCGGCCTGACTACCATCGGCCGAGTCGCCGACGGCGTGAGACTCTGACTCGACTTCATCTTTGATCTGATCGAATATCCGTCGGATCGCGATCTGCTGGAGTTTGAGCACCTCGGGGATACTCTGCAGGTCGGTGAAGGTCTCGGTGTGCATCTCGGCCCTCGCCCCACCGAGCTCGATCGCTTTGAGTTTCGGAACGAATGGAGCGAACAGAATGACCGCGAGAAGTGCGACGGTGGTGGTGTCGATCTTCGGAGTGTCGTGCTCGAAGAACGTGTGCACGACCAGGGCAACCACCGCGAGAACCCAGACGATTCCGACTCCTGTTCCGGTCAGCGCCGTGAGTCGTTGTGTTGTGTTGCTCCGGGACGAGGACGAGTTCGCCAACTCATCGATGGCCTGACTAGCTCGTTCGATCTGGGCAGAGATGGACTGGGGCTGTCCGTGCGCATCAACCGATCGACGCTCCATCTCGCGATCCTAGTACGCGAGTGAGCCCAAGGCGGCTCGCTCGGGAAATGGCAGTTTGCGCTGCCGAATACCGATCGCCCGGGGTTTCCAGAATCTCGGCATAGTGCCTGTCATTCTGGTCAGCCGTCAGATCCGACTTGCATCGCGTGGTGTCTTGCTTCACGAGAAGTCCCACCGGCCCGACGATCGACAGGACCGGAGTACGGGCTGGTGGTCTTCGCGTGCAGGTTCGGCTGCACGGTAGGTGTCGATACTGGCCTGCTGGCGCCGGGGCACCCGGATGCATGGCGCTGAGGCCGGCGTTGATGTGCCCGAGTCCGCTGTCGGTGTGGCCGGCAGGGCGGAGAGCGGTGCTCGTGGGAGCCTGTCAAGTTTTCTGTGTATGTCGTTCGGGTGTTCGGGTTAGAGGTGATGGTTGATTCGTTCGGGGTAGATCAGGGAGAGTTGTTCCAATGCTCGTTTCCAGTTCGTGGTGACTTGGCCTTCGACGAGTCGGCCGGGGGCTCGGCGTTGATCGGCGGGTAGTCCTTTCTCCTTCTCGCGTTCACGGGCGCGTTTGTCCTCGATGTTGCCGATCGCCATCCACAGCAGCTTCACGGCGGCTGCGTCGTTCGGGAAGTGCCCGCGGTTCTTGATGACCTTGCGCAACTGGTAGTTCAACGATTCGATGCTGTTGGTCGTGTAGATCACCCGGCGCAGCTCCGGCGGGAACGCCAGGAACGGGGTGAACCGTTCCCAGGCGTCGCGGAAACTGCGCACCGTCGACTGGTAGCGGCGCCCGAGTTCGGAGGCGTCGAACTCCTCCAGGGCCTGGAGAGCAGCGTCGGCGCTGGAGGCCTGGTAGACCGGTTTGAGGGCGGCGGCGACGGCTTTGCGGTCACCGTAGGACACGAACCGCATCGACGCCCGGATCAGGTGGACCACGCACGTCTGCACGGTAGCCTGCGGCCAGGTCGCCTCGACCGCGTCGGCGAACCCGGTCAGCCCGTCACAGCACACGATCAGCACGTCCTGCACGCCGCGATTACGGAGTTCAGCGCACACCGACGCCCAGAATTTGGCGCCCTCGGTCTGCGCGATCCAGATCCCCAGGACGTGCTTGATACCGTCCACGTCGACACCGACGGCCAGGTGCGCGGACTTGTTGATCACGTGCCCGCCGTCACGGACCTTGACCACGATCGCGTCGAGGTACATCACCGGGTACAGCGGTTCGAGGTCACGTTGCTGCCACTTGATCACCTCGTCGGCGACCTCTTCGGTGATTTTCGAGATCGTCTCGTGCGACAGGTCCGTGCCGATCGTGGAGGCCAGATGGTGCTGGATATCGCGGATCGTCATCCCGCCGGCGTAGAGCGAGACGATCATCGCGTCCAGACCGTCCAGACGGCGCTGGCCCTTGCGGACCAGCATCGGGATGAACGAGCCGTCGCGGTCACGCGGGATACGTAACTCCACGTCCCCGACCTCGGTGGCGACAGTCTTGGTGCCGTAACCGTTACGGGAGTTGGGAAACGACGACGCCTCCGGGTCGCCGGCCTCGTACCCGAGGTGATCGCTCAACTCGGCGTTCAAACCACGCTCCAGGGCCGCCTTCATCAGCGACCCGAGCAGACCGCCCTCGCCGGTCAACGGCTCGCCGCCATCGATCTTGGCAAGGACATCATCGAGCGCACCCGAGGCGATGAGCGCATCGGTGGCCTCGTTCTGGCGGCGACGCCGCTCTTCTCGTGACTGATCCACAGTCACATCATCGATGGTCACAGTGAGAGTTCCTTTCAGGACTCACCCTCCCGACTTACACAGACCATCTGACACGCCCGCTCGTGGCCTCCCGTGTTCGATGTCGGTTCCATCCGGAATATCCCAAATTCTTGTCAACGTGACCCGACCGCGCCAAGGTGGAAGGTGCCGACCGTACGAAACCCGGAAGGAACAGTTCCATGTCCCGTCGAATCCGTCACCGCCTGATCGCCGCACTCGCCGCGGCCGGCCTCGCGACCGCTGGCACCGCAGCTGCCACGTCGCCCGCTCATGCCGCGCCATCGGCGTCGATCACCTCGACATACCTGTGGCTGGCCGACCCGTTCCCGTTCGGCTCCGAGACCGTACACATCACCGTCGAGAAGCCCGGTGTACTTCGCTTGACCCTGAGCAAGATGTGCTCGTCGATCAACCCGCCGGTCTGTGCCGGCTTCTCCCTGCCGATGAACGTCGCCTGGCTCAACACGGCGACCGGCCAGTCCGGCTCGGTCGTCGTCCCCCAGAAGGGACTGCGCGTGACGACCGGTCGCGGCACGATCGCACTCGGTGCGATGTTCGGTGTTCCCGCCACCCCCGGCGCCACGATCGTGAACGCCTGACGTCGATCGGCGGTCGGCGGTCAGGGGCGGGAACGCGGCACCATGCGTTCCAGCTGAGTCACATGATTCGGTCCCAACTCGTCGAGTGAGGCAACGCCGAGCAGTCGCATCGTGCGCTCGATCTGGCTGCGCAGGATCTCGATCGTCCGGTCCACGCCTGCCTGGCCGCCGGCCATCAGGCCGTACAGGTACGCCCGGCCGATCAGCGTGAAGTCGGCACCGAGGGCGATCGCGGCAACGATGTCGGCGCCGGACATGATCCCCGTGTCGAGGATGATCGCGGGGCGGTTCCCTTCGACTCGGGCTCCTTCGTCGCCCGGCTCAGGGGGCGTCGATCGGCTCGTTTCGTCGCCCGGCTCAGCGAGCGTGTCGAACTCCGCGGCCACCTCGGGGAGCAAGTGGAACGGGATCGGGGCCCGATCCAGCTGGCGCCCACCATGATTCGACAGCACGATCCCGTCGACACCGAGCGCGGCGACGGCGCGGGCGTCGTCGAGCGTCTGAATCCCCTTCACGACCAGCTTCCCCGGCCACTGCTCCTTGATCCAAGTGAGGTCGTCGAAGGTGACGGTGGGATCGAACATGGTGTCCAGCAGGTCGGCGACCGTGCCCGACCAGCGGTCGAGCGACGCGAAGGCGAGGGGCTCGGTGGTGAGGAAGTCGAACCACCAGGCGGGGCGGGGGAGTGCGTCGAGCACGGTGCGGGCGGTGAGAGCGGGCGGGATCGACATGCCGTTGCGCGTGTCGCGCAGGCGGGCGCCGGCGACGGGGACGTCCACGGTGACGAGGAGGGTGTCGTATCCGGCGGCCGCGGCGCGGTCGACCAGCGCCATCGACCGTTCGCGGTCCTTCCACATGTACAGCTGGAACCAGTGGCGGCCGGTCGGCGCGGCCCGGGCGACGTCCTCGATCGACGCGGTGCCCATCGTCGACAGGCTGAACGGGATCCCGGCCGCGGCGGCGGACCGCGCGCCCGCGTATTCACCCTCGGACTGCATCATGCGGGTGAAGCCGGTCGGGGCGATCCCGAACGGCAAGGACGACCGCTCACCCAGAATCTCGCAGGAGGTGTCGACGACCGACACGTCGCGCAGGATGGCGGGGTGGAACTCGATGTCGCGGAACGCTTGTCGCGCCCGGGTGAGCGACAGCTCCTCCTCGGCGGCGCCGTCGGTGTAGTCGAAGGCGGCCGTCGGAGTGCGGCGCTTCGCGATCCGTCGCAAATCCTCGATGGTGAGGGCGCGTTCCAGGCGTCGTCGTTTGGCGTTGAACTGCGGCTTGCGGAACTGCATGAGGGGAGCCAGATCGGCGGGTCTGGGGACGCGGCGCTGCATGACGCCCAGTCTGGCACCGGTGATGATCCGGTGGGGCCGAACCTCAGCGTGCGGCTTCTTCCTCGACCACGATGACGTCGTTCGGCGCCGTCCGACCGATCTCCCGCAGCGACCGGTCGGCGACGGTGATCACGAGGAACACCACTGAGATGCCGACGATCACCCAGCCGAGGACGTGCACGTCGTGCGTGGTGGCGCGCTCCCCGTAGACGCTTCCGTAGATCACCGACGCGGCAATCGCGCCGAGGTAGGCGAATGTCCGCAGCAAGCCCGCCGACGACGCGACGCGCGCCGGATCGGCCTGGAAATAGAGGGTGTTCTGGATCGCCAGGTTGTTGAGTCCCTGCGGTAGCCCGAGCACGACCATCGCGACGACGAGGAACCAGATCGGCGACGACCCGGTCATGAAGAGCACTAGAACGCCGACCACCAGCTGTGCGCTCGAACCGGCCATCAGCTTCCACCAGACCTCGGGGCGCCGGCCGACGGCGACCGCGAAAACGATGCCGGACGCGAAGACCGGTAGCAGAATCAGTCCGGCGTGCGCCGCGTTCAGGCCGCGGCCGTCCTCCAGCCACTGCGTGAAGCCGTAGATGAACAGGTACGAGATCACCGCGGTCAGAAACGCCCGGATGAAGGTCAGCAACAGGGGGCCGTTCCCGGCCAGCACCCGCAGATCGATGAACGGCTCGTCGTGGCGCAGTTCCCACCAGATCAGGACGCCGCCCGCCACCAGCCCGGCGGCGAGAAGCCAGAGCAGCGAAAACGACGCGTTCTGCACGAAGATCAGCAGACAGATCATCGACGCCGCGAACGCCGCGATGCCGGGCCAGTCGATTCGCGGGCGGTCGCCGGACGACGCCGTAGGACGTGCCGGGCGCGGAAAGAACAGCGCCCCGAGAGCGACACTCGTGACCCCGAGCGGGACGTTCACCGCGAAGGTCGCCCGCCAGCCCCACGTCTCGACCAGCAGTCCGCCGAGCGTAGGACCGATCACGGCGACCGTCTGGGTGGTCACCGACAGGGCGGTCAGCACCCCGGCCGGGGAGGCCATGCCGGTCCGCTGCGCCTCCGACCGGATCAGGTGCATGGCCGACGGATAGCCCGCGCAGGTGCCGAGTCCGAGGATGACGCGGGCCGCGACCAGCCACCAGATCCCGTCGTGCGTGCCCGGGGCGAGCAGACCGATCAGGCCGGCGAGTGCCACCAGAGATCCGCCGGTGAGAAAGATCGGGCGTACGCCGAAGACGTCGACCAGCCGTCCGGTCAGCGGCTGCCCGATCGCGGTCGCGAGGTACAGGCCGGAGACCAGCCACACGGTCTCGGACGCCGGCGCGCCGAGTGCGATACCGATCGGGGCGAGCGCGACCGCGATGATCGCGGTGTTGACCGGGTTGAGGGCGGCCCCCAGCATCATGGGTGCCAGCAGCCGCCGGTCGAAGCGGTCGGCCGGACGAGTCGCCGCGACGGGCGACGGCATCAGGTGAGGATCCGATCGAGGATCGCCGTCGCCCGGTGGATGATCGCCAATTCGTCAGGGGAGACGCCCGAGGCGAGAGTCTCCTCCAGCCGGGTCGCGGCGGCCTCGCGGTGACCCCGCAGGCGCGCCCATCCGGCGTCGGTGAGGCTGATGATCTGACGGCGCCCGTCCGACGGGTCCTGGCTGCGCGTCACCAGGCCGAGGCGTTCGAGGGCCTCGACGGTGGCCGCCATCGACTGCGGCCGGACCTTCTCGCCGGCCGCCAGCGCGCTCGCCGTCGCCATCCCGCCCTTGCCGAGGCGGGCCAGCGCCGACGCCTGCGACGGCGTGATCGAATCGTCGGTCGTCGCCTCCCTCAGGTGCCGCAGGAGTCGTGCGGTGACCGAACGGAGATCGATCGCGACCTGGGCGGGGCTCGGCTCGACGGTGCTCATGTCATCAGGATAAACTGAACAGGTAAGACTGTCTATTTCGATGGGAACCGTCATGACCAGTGCCCTTGTCCTCATGGACTTCCAGAACGCCATCGGTGGGCGGCCCGGTTTCGAGTCCGTGGTCGACGCTGCCGCCCGTGCTCTCGACGAGGCGCGCCGTCGTGACCTGCCCGTCGTGTTCGTGCGGGTGGCGTTCCGGCCCGGCTATCCCGAGGTCGCCGCCGGCAATCTCGCGTTCTCGGGCTACGCGGCCCACGCGGGGGAGGGGATGTGGCTCGACAATCCGGCGACCCAGATCATCGACCGGTTCGCGCCCCGCGACGACGAGCCGGTGGTCGTGAAGAAGCGCTTCTCGGCGTTCACCGGGAGCGATCTGGAGGTGGTGCTGCGCGGCTTCGGAGTAGACAGTCTGGTGCTCGGAGGGGTGTCGACCAGCGGCGTCGTGCTGTCGACGGTGCGGCAGGCCGCTGATCTCGACTACCGGCTCACCGTGCTCTCCGACGCGTGCGGCGATGCCGATCCGGAGGTCCACCGGGTGCTGACCGAGAAGGTGTTCCCGCGGCAGGCTGTCGTGACGAGCGTCGACGAGTGGATCGCCGGCCTCTGAACTTCAGGGTTCGGTGTTCGCGGCGGTGACGGCGTCTTTGAGGGTCGTGAATCCACACGCCTGGACCCCAGGAGCAGCACGCAGTGTCGAGATCGCGATGGACTTGTGTTCGGGGAATCGTGCGTCCAGCGTCCGCGTCGCGGCGACGTAGAACTCCCACTGGCCGGTGTCGAGCGGATTCGCGGTGGTGCGGTCGTCGGCGATGAAGACGCAGAAGACGTAGACGTCGGCTTGGCGTTTCCGTTCCGTGCTGTACTCGTTGGTCCGGGCGTTCCACGCCTGAGTTCTTCCGATACCGAAGGACATCGAGCCGGGCTTCGTCGGTCCCCACGATTGCAGTCTCGCCGTCGACTTCACTTCGATACTGGTCCCGTCGGCGGTCTTCAGGTCGTATTGATCCCACTCGAGACGGGTGTCACCCTCGCCGATACATCCGAGGGCCGTCCCGACGAGGAACTCGGAGAGAACTCCGCGAAGGGTGTTGCTCAACAGGTCGGACGACGACCAGGCCCAGAAGTCACGCAGGGTGGGACCGAGAACCCCGTCCGCGACGACCAGTTGCTCGTCGCCGGACCGTCGGGGCACCGGCTGGATCGACGGGATCGGGGATACGGGGGGCGACGAGGGCTCCATCGGTCCGATGATGGCATGCGCGACTACGTCGTATCTGGGATTCGGCGGCACGTGCACACCGCCTTGGCGGTGGGTCGCGACGCATACGCCGTACAGCTCGATGGATCACGATGCTGAGGTGCACGGCAGCATGGGGATATTCATTGGCGCCGCCGACAGCGCGGGAGCACACTCTGGGGGTGCGCTATTTCACGGCCGACCTGCACCTTCAGCACCCCAAGCTCGCGGAGCTTCGCGGATTCGGGTCGGTGGCGGAGCATGACGCCGCCGTGATCGGCCGGCTTGCGGAACTCGGTGCCGATGACGAGCTGTGGGTGCTGGGCGACATCTGCTCCGGCGGGGTCGCGAGCATGGAGTCGGCTCTCGGGCAGTTGTCTGGGCTCGCCGTGCGGATGCACGCGGTGACCGGCAACCACGATCCGGTGCATCCGATGTACCGCGGCGCGCAGCGTCACTTCGCGGCGTATGCGGCGGTGTTCGAGTCGGTCCAGCAGTTCGCGCGGGTGAAGATCGGAGGCAACGGGGCGCTGCTCAGCCACTTCCCGTACGTCGGCACTCCGGATCGGTACGACCGCGACCAGTTCGCGCAATACCAGCTGCCGGATCTCGGAATGTGGCTGATCCACGGGCACACGCATGCGGAGGAACGACGGTCCGGGGAGCGCTCGCTGTGCGTGTCGTTGGAGGCGTGGGATCTCGGGTCGGCGACGGAGGAGGAACTGGGCGAGTTGATGCGGCCAGGCGGGTGAGATGAGATGTCCGCGCCCGTCCGGGTGGGTGGTCCCGACTGAGATGTTGGTCGAGCGAAGTCGAGACCTCGACCGGCATGGGAGCCCGACCGGCATGGAGTTCGATCGGCAGACGACAATCGCCCCGGCGCGGGAGCGCCGGGGCGATTGTTCAGAGGTCGATCAGATCGGGCGGAAGCCGGCGCCGATCTTGCCGTAGCGGTTGAGTGAGGCGACGATGTCGGTCATGTTGGTGGCGACCATCGGGGTGAAGACCGGGAACGCCGGGTTCACGCAGTGGATCGCGACGCCGAGGACGTACTGGCGGCCGTTCAGCATGCCGACCACCCGGTTGCCCTGCAGGACCGGGGCGCCGGAGTCGCCGGAGTTGCCGCACACGTAGCTGCTCGACTGGAGTCCGCTGGCGTCGAGCACCGGGCCGCAGGTGAAGCCGGTGGTCCGGCCCTGCTTGCAGACGTTCGCACCGAAGTCGGGCATATGGCCGACACCGCGGATGGTGGCACCTCCGACGGTGCGGACCGGGCGGACGCGATTGGCATCCAGAGCGATCACGGCGGCGTCGTACTTCGAGCTGGTCAGCGCGACGCGCCCGATGGTGCCGGCGCTGGGCTGGCGCTCGGCGTAGACCAGATCGCCCGGCTTGCCGCAGTGACCGGCGGTGAGCCCGACGAGCTGACCGGTACGGTCCCGGCCGACGGCGGTCATGGTGCACGCCGCCTTGCCGCCGAGCACGATCGCGGTGCCACCGCCGACCACGGCCTTCGGTGCGGCCTCCGCCTTCGCTGCCACGAGTGCGCCGGGCACCAGAGTCAGCAGCGTCAGGATCAGGCCCACCAGGGCGCGCCGGAACAAGGTCATGTGGATCTCCCAAGGAAAACAGTCAAGCGGATGGCTGCCGGACGAGAAACAAACCGTTCTTCCCGACATTGCAGGTGAGCATAGCAGTGACCGGCGACACCGGGCGGGATCGACGCGGTCCACACCGCGCGACGCGCCGTCGCGGCGCCCACTCGTGCGCGAGTCGCGGGGCACTGGCTACCGTCTGGGTGAATGAGGATGGAGGAACTCATGAGTGTGATGTCGTCGTTCGAGGGGATCTTCTGCCGCTCGGCGCCATGGGGGATGGTCGCGGACTGGGTGATCCTGCCGCTGATCGATGACGACTACGACTGGTCGGGGACGGTCCTGGAACTCGGCGGGGGCGCCGGGACCATGGCCGATCGGCTGCTCCGCGACCATGCGGAGATCGAGAAGCTGGTCCTGGTCGACGTGGATCCGGCGATGGTCCGCAGCGCCGGCGCACGACTGGCCCGGCACGGAGACCGGGCCGAGGTGGTGCTGACCGACGGTGCCGCGCTGCCGGTCGACCCGGGATCGGTGGACGTCGTCTGCGCGTGGCTGATGCTGCACCACGTGATCGAGTGGAAACCGTTGCTGGAGAAGGCGTTCGGGGCGCTGAGGCCGGGTGGCCGCCTGGTCGGGTACGACCTGTCGCGCGCCGTCCTCGGCGACGTGCTCCACGGCGTCACCCGGTCGGAGTACCTGCTGATCGACCCCGGCGAACTCCGCGAGGAACTGACCCGCATCGGCTTCGGCGACGTTCAGGTGCACTCGAAGGCTCTCGGGCAGCTGATGACCTTCACCGCGGTGCGGTCCGCCTGACCGGCCTGGCTGAGCGCTGTAGACGAGTGACCCTTGGAGTCGGACTTCGTGCCGGAGCCGGTCTGTGGGCTGGTCCCCGGGCACGCCTGGTGGCCCGGCCACGCATGGTGGTCAGGCCGCCAGGAGTTGTTCGAGGAGGAGTTCGACGCCGGAGTCGGTGCCGGACGGTGAGGTGGGATCGGCTGAGATGTTGGTCGAGGTCTCGACTTCGCTCGACCAACATCTCAGTCGAGACCTCGACCAGCACGGGGTGGCGCCGAGCCGGTGATTCACGATCGGTGGCGGAGAGCGGTCTTCGGCCGGGGTCTCCGGTCCGGTGCGGAGTTTGTCCGGGTGGAACAGTGGGTTGACGATCCACGGTCCTGCCCGCCCGACCGGCCGCCACCCGACGCGGCCCTTGTCCGGTCCGTCGGTGAGGACCGTCGATTCCCACTCGCCGGGGTTCTTGCCATTCCAGCGGTTGTGCTTGCCGCACGCGCCACCCAAATGGTCGATGTCGGTAGGACCGCCGTCCTGCCAGTCCGGCGCATGATGCATCTCGCACTGGGTGAACGGCCGCGTGCAACCCGGCGCCGTGCACCCGCGGTCGCGGGCGAACAAGGCCAGCCGCTGCGCCCGCGACGCCAGCCGGTGAGCGCGGCCGAGGTAGAGCGGCTGCCCGGTGGCCTTGGCGAAC
>NZ_JBPSDN010000069.1:0-6655 GCF_052036135.1 Gordonia marina | reverse complement strand
ACCAGCGAAGCCGACCGCGCAGCGGCCTACCAGCTCTGGCTGCACTACTACAATCACCACCGACCCCACACCGGGATCGGTGGCCTCGTCCCCTCAGCCCGCGTTCACAACCTCACGGGGAAGTACATCTAGGCGCCGCCGCCCCGGTGGCGGCGCGTCCGCGCGGCTCCGTCGCAGGTCAGCCGAGACCGAGTCTGCCTGCGAGCCTGTCGAGATAACCCGACGCGCGGTCGACGGTGTCGTCGGGCAGGCCGTACAGCACCTCGGTGACCCCGAGTTCACGCCAGGCGGCGAGCCGTTCCGGCACCGGTTTGAGGTCGAGCACCACGATCTGCGGCGCGCCCCGGCGCCCGGCATCTCGCCACATCCGTTGCAGCAGTTCGACGGAGCCCTCGATGTCGGTCTCGCGCGGCGTGGTGATCCAGCCGTCCGCGCTGCGCGCGATCCACCGGAAGTTCTTCTCGGTACCCGCGGCGCCGACGAGGACCGGCGGCGGCGTCACCGGCTTGGGCCAGGCCCAGCTGGACCCGAAGTCGACGAACTCGCCGTGGTACTCGGCCTCCTCCTGCGTCCACAGCGCGCGCATGGCCTCGAGGTATTCGCGCAGCATGGTCCGGCGCCGCGCCGGCGGCACGTGATGGTCGGCCAGCTCGTCGAGGTTCCAGCCGAAGCCGACACCGAGGGTCACCCGGCCGCCGGAGAGGTGGTCGAGCGTGGCGATGGTCTTGGCGAGAGTGATCGGGTCGGACTGCACCGGCAGGGCGACGGCGGTCGCGAGCCGGATCCGCTCGGTGACCGCGGCCGCGGCGGCGAGGGTGGTCCACGGGTCGAGCGTGCGCAGGTAGCGGTCGTCGGGCAGTTCGGCGGTGCCGGTCCCCGGGTGCGCGGCCTCGCGCTTGGTCGGAATGTGCCCGTGCTCGGGGACGAAGTACGACGCGAAGCCGGCCCGCTCGATCAGCGGCGCGAGTATCTGCGGCTTCAGGCCGCGATCACTGGTGAACTGCACGATCCCGAAATCCATGACGTCTCCTCGTTCTGTGCGTGGTCTCTCAGCGCCTCATCCGGCCGCGCCGGACTCCGCCGAGGCGGCCAGCAGCGCCTCGACGCTCACGAACTTCGCCCGACGGCGGCCCTGCGCCCGCCCGGCGGCTCGTTCGGCGGCGTCGATGCGCCGCCAGCCGGCGAGGTCGACCCGCTGCGCGCCGCGCGACGCCACCAGATCGGCGACGTCACCGGCGTCGAGCTCCGGGACCGGCAGGACGTCGTCGGCGAAGTCGGCGATGATCGCCGCGGCGGCCTGCTCACCGCACATCCGGTTGCGGCCGATCCCGCCGGTCGGCCCACGCCGGATCCAGCCGGCCACGTAGAGCCCGGGAACGACGGGTCCGCCCGGCCCGTCGGTGACCCGGGAGTCCTTGCTGGGCACCACATTTCGTTCCGGATCGAACGGGATTCCGGGGATCGGCCTGCCTCGGTATCCCACCGAGCGGACGACCACGGAGGTGTCGATGTCGAAGGTCTCCGAGGTCGGGGCCGCTGCTCCCGACGCCGTGTAGGCGTTGCGCAGGCAGCGCAGGGAGGTCACTTCCCCGTCGCCCATGATCTCCAGCGGCGCGGTGAGGAACCGGAAGACGATCCGCTTGTTCTCGTCATGCCTTGGGCGCGTGGAGAATTCGCGGGCGAGCCGGATCTTGGTGGCGATCGTGGAATCGAGTGAGCCGTCGTCGAGCGCGGCCCTCGCGGCCTCCGACAGCGCCAGCTCCTCCGGTTCGATGACGATGTCGACGCCGTCGAGGTCGCCCAGGGAGAGGAACTCCGAGTTGGTGAACGCGGCGTGCTCGATCCCCCGCCGGCCGAGGACGACCACCTCGCGGATCGACGAATCCCGAAGCGCCGCAAGGGCGTGGTCGGCGATGTCGGTCGCGGCGAGGGTGGCCTCGTCCTCGACCAGGATGCGGGCGACGTCGAGCGCCACGTTGCCGTTGCCGACCACCACCGCGCGGTCGCCGGTCAGGGCGAACGCACGGTCGGCGTAGGCGGGATGGCCGTTGTACCAGGCGACGAAGTCGGTCGCCGGAAACGACCCGGGCAGCTCCTCACCGGGGATGTCGAGATGACGGTCGTGCGGTGCGCCGACCGCGTAGAGGATGGCGCCGTAGCGGGCGGCGAGCTCGTCGTGCGTGATGTGGGTGCCGACGTCGACGTTGAGATGGTAGGTGAAGTTGGTGCGCCGCTCGGCCGCGGCGAAGGTACCCTCGACACCCTTGGTCTTGGCATGGTCGGGTGCGACGCCGGCGCGGACGAGGCCGTAGGGAGTGGGCAGCCTGTCGTACATGTCGACGGATATCTGGGGCCGCTTGGTCAGTTCTCTCGCGGCGTAGAACGCGGCCGGCCCGGCGCCGATCACCGCGACCGACAGGGTGCGGTCCTCGGGGAGTCTGGGGGTGCGAGCCGGGTGGGCGAGGCCGCCGTCCACGTCGTGGTCGCGGTAGTAGTCGGCGTTGATCTGCAGGAAGGGCTCATCGCAGGCGTCGAGCTGGTCGTCGGGATAGATCGCGCTCACCGGGCATTCGTCGATGCAGGCGCCGCAGTCGATACAGGTCGCCGGGTCGATGTAGAGCATCTCGGCGGTGAGGAAGTCGTCCTCGTCGGGCGTGGGGTGGATGCAGTTGACCGGGCAGACCTCGACGCAGCTGCCGTCGTTGCAGCAGGGGCGGGTGATCACGTGCGCCATGGCCGGCTTCCTCTCCTCACGAATACAAGAACACGTTCTAGTTTCTGGTCCAGAGTATCGTAATCCCGGTCACTTTCACCCGCCGAGGAAAGGCGCCGCATGCCCGCCGAGAAGCCGACGCCGTCAGCCCCGCCCGTGTACACGCCGCTCCCCGACCGCAAAGTGGGCGCCCGGTTCTTCGACGCGGACTATCGCGTGCGCACCGGCGACGTCGACCAGGAGATGCGAGTCCGGCTCGACGGCCTCGCGCGCTACCTGCAGGACGTCGCGAACGACAACATCGACATGACCGACTTCGACGGCTCCGATCCGTTCTGGATCGTCCGGCGGACCGTCATCGATGTGCTCGAGCCGATCACGTGGCCCGCCGACTTCCACGCCGAACGCTGGTGCGGCGCACTGTCCACGCGCTGGACCGACATGCGGGTGCGGCTGACGTCGACCAGCGAGACCAACCGGTTCAACCCCGAGCCGCGGCCGAACGGGCTGATCGAGTCCGTCGGATTCTGGATCAACGTGAACGATCAGGGCATGCCGTCGCGCATCAGCGATGAGGCGCTGAGATTCCTGTCGGAGATGACCGACGAGCACCGACTGCGCTGGAAGTCGTTGAATCCGGAGCAGGCTCCCGCCGCCGACGAGGTGGAACTCCCCGACCGCGAGCACGTGCTGCGGTCGACGGACTTCGACCCGTTCCGGCACCTCAACAACGCCGCGTACCTGGAGGCGATCGAGGACGAGCTGGTCGATCATCCCGATCTTCTCGACGCGCCGCACCGCCTGGTGATCGAGTACCTGCGCCCGATCACGCCCGGCACCCCGATCACCCTGCGCCGCAAGCGGATCGACGACTGCCTGTACGTCTGGATGCTGATCGGTTCGGACGACGGCCCGGTGACCGCCGCGTCGGTGTCGGTGTCGAAGATCCCGGACGCCCGACCGGCGTGAGGCGGGTCAGCTCGCGCGGCTGATGACCAGCTCCATGAGTTTGATGGGGCCCTGGCAGGGGTCGCCGGTGACCGCGCCCTGCGGCTCGACCCACCAGGTGATGGTGCCGCGGCCCGGCGACTTCGCTGTGACGCCGCAGACGCTGGGCCGCTTCGGGTCCGTCGCGGTGAACGCCGCGACACTGTTGACCTGGATGTTCTCGGTGGTGAAGCCCATCCGCCGGGTGGTCTGCTTCTCCAGGTTGAAGTCGCCCCACTCGTACCAGGCGAGGGTCACGTCGATGATCGACGTACCGCGCACCACCCAGCGGCAGATCGCGCCGTTGAAGGTGCCGTCGACCGATGTGCCGCCGACCGCCTCGGCGAGCTGCTTGGGGGTCACGATCTGACACTCGGTCAGCAGGCCCTCGAACTTGCTGGTGTCGACCGCGCCTTCCTGTCCGCCCCCGCCGTCGACCCGGGTCGGGTGACCGTCCACGGTCGACGAGCACCCGGCGACGGCGAGCACCGCCACGCACGACGTCGCCGCCGCCAGGGCGCGCGGCCGGACCGGCCTCATGACGCGCGCTCGATCGAGTCGGTGGCGAGCTTCTGCGCACCGTTGCACATCGTGTCCATCGGTACCGTCTGCATGCCCTGGCGCTGGTCGTCGGTCACCGAGATCTCGATGAAGTCGTTCTCGAATTGGACGCCGACCTCGCAGATCGGGTCCATCTTGGCGAGGAAGCCGGGGTAGCCCGCGATCTTGATGTCGACGGGCATGTACTCGCGGGAGAGCTGTTCGTGCCCGCGCTCGCGGCCGATCGGCGAGCCGCGGTACCAGTTGAACGACGCCACCTGGCCGTCGTTCCGGACCGAGCCCGACCGCCATTCGCAGACCGATGGGTTGTCGATGCGGAGCTTGAGGTTGTGGAAGCCGGTGGCCTGCTCCACCTCCTCGAGGGTGAGACCACCGCAGCGCTGGAATTTCGGCCCGGTGCCCGCCTTCGGTGTGGCCGACGTCGGCGCCGCGCCGTCGTCATCCGATCCGCCGCATGCGCCGAGGGTGAGCATCAGCGCGGCGGCGAGTACCAGCGTGGCGCTCCCGCGGAGCTTGTCGATCTGGCGGCGCTCCCGCTTGGTCGGCCGGCCCGCGCCGGGATCGCGCCGCGGAATGCTGGCGATCACCTCGCGCGGCGGGGGCGGCGGGCTGCGATCGATGTAGCACTCGGCCGCGAGCGGCGCCGAGGTGCGCTTACTGATCAGCTTGGTGACCTCGACGATCCGTTCCCGCCCGTCCAGGCGCACCCGGACCTCGTCGCCGACCGCCACGGTGGTCGCGGATTTCGCGGTGACCCCGTTGACCTGGACGTGTCCGGCCCGGCACGCCGCGCCCGCGGCGGAACGTGTCTTGGTCAGCCGGATGCCCCAGATCCAGCTGTCGACACGCGTCCCCATCGAGCCTCCTCATGGTCTGGGTTCACTCTAGCGGTCCGGCCTCGCGGTCGAGCCGCACCGATCGCCACGGGTCCGGGGACCCCAGGAGCCGCGCCGGCCGAGATACCCGGCACGACACCGGGATGCGGCAGGACCTCCCGGAGATCCGGGAGGTCCTGCCGTTGTGCGTCGACGCGAGGTCAGTTCACGACCGCGTCATCCGACGGCGCCTTCTCCGACGACGTCCCGCCTTCCGTCACCGGGTCCACCTTCACCGGGTCGGTCGTCACCGAGTCCGCGGTCGCCGGGTCCGTCGTCACCGGGTCCGAGGATGCGGCCCCGTCCAGATCCGCTCCGGTACCGCGACTCCGCGTCGCCGGTGACGACGTCGTCGTCGACGGCGAGGCCAGCGAGGACGAGGTCAGCTGCTGGGTGCCGAGGCCCGAGGTGACGCTGTCGGTGTCGAGACCGTCGACCTCGGTACCGAGCACCGGGGTCTTGATCTTGCCGGTCCGCAGGGTCGGCACGATCTTGTTCATGTCACCGAGACCGTCCAGGTCGAACTTCGGCAGGCCGAGGGCGTTGGCGGCGGTCTTCCCGTTCACGGTCACGGCCGGCATCAGGTAGATCGTGCCGCCCAGCCAGCTGAGCGCGATGGCGCCGGAGGTGTTCGAGATCGGCTGCAACCCGTAGTCACTCGTGAGGGCGAGGAGGTTGTCTCCGCCGATCGACAGCCGCGCGATGTCGTCGGTGAAGAGGGTCGCGGGGTTGAACTCGTTACCGCTGAAGACGTTGCCGATGAACTCGGTCAGGACATCCTGCGGATTCATGAAAGCGCCGACCGGATTCGTGAGGCCGAGCTGCAGCTCCGGGAGGCTCTTGGTCAGGTTCAGCTTGCCGTCGAAGGTGCCGAGCACATTCACGCAGGCACCCGCATCCTCCGCGTACGCGGCGGTGAGCATGCCGAAGCAGCTCACCGATTTGATACCGGGAACGGTGATCACCGTCTGGTCGAGCACCTTGATCGGGGTCGCATCGGTGGTCCAGGCGTTCGCCATTCCGATGACCGCGAGCGAGACCGCCGTACGGCCGCCGCTGGCGCCGGCGGTCGCCAGGCTGAGCGGCAGGTAGGAGATCGCCGTCGCGTTGCCACCGGTCTGTGCCAGTGCGAACTGGAAGCCGCTACCGATGACCTTGGCCGAGCCGCTGGGCGTGTCGGCGCCCTTTGAGAAGAGGTCGGGTTCCGACACCGAGCCAGTTCAGCAAGTCGGAGATGCCGGTGGTTCCGGCCTGCAGCGGGTTGTAGATCGCGACCGGAACGAGCTCGATCGAACAGTAGTGCCCCATAAGGTGGTGTAACTCGGTGGCCGAGATCGTCTCCGACTTCGTGTCGGGACGGACGTAGAGCGGCCACCGTGTGATCCTTCGAGTCAACCGTCTAAAGAATCCTCGAACGGAGTCATCACGATGACCGCACCTCATATTGTCGACCCTGCAGGCCTGCTTGGCCAAGCCCTCGCCGACGCGTCACCGGATCTGATGCGCGAGCTGCTGCAAA
>NZ_JBPSDN010000068.1:0-6937 GCF_052036135.1 Gordonia marina | reverse complement strand
TGACCCTGACCACCGACACAAACACCGACTCGACGACGGAGGTGACCACCGATGACCTGATGCAAATACCAGCCTGACCACCACCGAAGGATCAACAACGAGTTACACCACTACTTGGGGCTTGACCCGCCGCGGTGTCGTTCGAGCGAATGATGCACCTCAACCGAATATCGACACCGGTCCGGGCGTGGCGCAACGCGACACGCCGAGCACGAGAATTTCGTCGCCTGTGGACAGTAGGAAAGGGCTTTCACCAGTGAAAACAGGGGTTGATCCGGGAGAAATTCGAGGTCCGTCCACAGATTTGTGCACAGTGCTTCTCGCAGGACGTGCCGTTGTCCACAGGATTCGCACAGTGTTGTCCACACCCACCGTTTGCCGCGCGGGTGAACGGGCCCCTAACCTTCGGCGAAGGACTCGAATCACGGCTCCCCGACGACGGTGCGGGAACGGCCGCCGGCAGGAGAAGGGAGCAGTGCGGTGACGATCAACGACGACGATGACGCGTCGCTCACCGAGCCGCCTTCGACGCCGGAGGAGACGCTCCGTCAGCCGCCGCAGGACATCGCCGCGGAGCAGTCGGTGCTCGGCGGCATGCTGCTGTCCAAGGACGCGATCGCGGACGTCCTGGAGAAGATCAAGCCCGACGACTTCTACAAGCCCGCGCACCAGGCCGTGTACGACGCGATCCTCGAGCTGTACGGGCGCGGTGATCCGGCGGACGCGGTGACCGTCGCCAACGAGCTCGATCGCCAGGGCGAACTCCGCAAGGCCGGCGGGGCGCCGTATCTGCACACGCTGATCTCGACGGTGCCGACCGCGGCGAACGCGGGTTTCTACGCCGAGATCGTCGCCGAGAAGGCGCTGCTGCGCCGGCTGGTGCAGGCCGGCACCCGCATCGTGCAGTACGGCTACGCCGGGGCCGACGGCCAGGACGTCGCCGAGGTGGTGGACCGGGCACAGGCCGAGATCTACGACGTCACCGAGCGGACGTCGTCCGAGGACTACGTGATCCTCGACGAGCTGATGCAGCCGACGCTCGACGAACTCGACTCGATCGCCTCGCGCGGCGGCATGTCGCTCGGCGTGCCGACCGGGTTCGCCGACCTCGACAAGCTGACCAACGGTCTGCACCCGGGCCAGATGATCATCGTCGCCGCGCGGCCCGGTGTCGGGAAGGCACTCGCTCTCGACACCCCGCTCCCGACCCCGACCGGCTGGACGCGGATGGGCAAGGTGGCGGTCGGCGATCGGCTGATCGGCGCCGACGGCAGGCCCACGCGGGTGGTCGCGATCAGCGAGGTGATGACCGAGCGGCCGTGCTTCGAGGTGGAGTTCGACGGCGGGCCGGTGATCGTCGCCGATCGTGATCACCTCTGGGCGGTCGACGTCGACGGTGAGCGCAAGGTGCGTACCACCGGCGACCTGCGCGAGTACGTCGGTGCCGCCGTGGTGCCGGCGACCGAGCCGATCGAACTTCCCGAGCGCGAGTTCGCCTACGGGCCGTACACGGTCGGTGCGCTGGCCGGGATGGCGTACGACGATCCGGAGATCGGCGCGTGCATCGAGGCCGAGGGGCCCGTCGACGTGATGACCCTGATGGCCGATCTGGCCGGGCTGATCCCGGACGAGTACCTGCGCGGCTCCATCCGGCAGCGGCGGGCGGTGCTGGCCGGGCTGCTCGATGCGCGGGCGCGGGTCGACGACGACGGCACGATCATCGTGCCGGTGGTCACCCGGCACACCGACGAGGTGCTCAGCGATCTGATCGCCGGCCTCGGCCACAGCTATGAGCGCGAGCCGAACGGCTGGATCCGGATGTCCGCCGACGACGACGTGTTCACCGTCCACGAGAAGGCCGTGCGGCACAAGGAGTTGCGGGCCGGGGCCCGCGGACACCGGATCACCGCGATCCGGCCCGTCGCCTCGGTTCCGGTGCGCTGCGTGCAGGTCGACAACGCCGACCGCCTCTACCTGGCGGGCGGCGCGATGATCCCGACGCACAATTCGACGCTCGCGATGGACTTCCTGCGCTCGGCGTCGATCCACAACGGCAAGGCCGCGGCCATGTTCTCGCTGGAGATGAGCAAGACCGAGATCGTGATGCGTCTGCTGTCCGCCGAGGCGCGCGTGAAGCTCGGCGACATGCGGTCGGGCAACATGAGCGACGACGACTGGTCGCGGCTGGCCCGCCGGATGGGCGAGATCAGTGACGCGCCGCTGTTCATCGATGACTCGCCGAACCTGACGATGATGGAGATCCGCGCCAAGGCGCGCCGCCTGAAGCAGCGCCACGACCTGAAGCTGGTCGTCATCGACTACATGCAGCTGATGACCTCGGGCAAGAAGGTGGAGTCGCGCCAGCAGGAGGTCTCCGAGTTCTCCCGGTCGATCAAGCTGCTCGCCAAGGAGCTGGAAGTCCCCGTCGTGGCGATCTCGCAGCTGAACCGTGGTCCGGAACAGCGGACGGACAAGCGCCCGCAGGTCTCCGACCTGCGTGAATCGGGCTCTCTCGAGCAGGATGCGGACATGGTCATCCTGCTGCACCGGCCCGATGCGTTCGAGCGCGACGACCCCCGCGCCGGAGAGGCGGACATCATCGTCGGCAAGCACCGTAACGGCCCGACGGCGACGATCACCGTCGCCCACCAGCTGCACCTGTCGAAATTCGTGGACATGGCGCGGGGCTGAGGGCTCACTGTCGAGATGCAGCGAAGATTAGCAAGGTGGTCCCGCTTGTTTAACAAGCCTGATCACGGCGTAAGAATCGCCCTGACTAGGGCAAACATGGTCAGGCGAGCGTTGCCCGTAGCCCGCGTTTCGGTATGATTTCCTGCTAATTTTGCCGGGGAATCTATTCCTGGAAATCGCCGAGTGCGCGGGTGAAACCGGGCGACGAAGGGGCTGAAGTGACCGGCGGCTGGCGGCAGGCTATCGGCGATTGGCTTGTGGGATGAGCTCGTCTAATTCGCAGATGACGTTGGTGCTGGTTTTGGGGATGTGCTCGGCGGATTCGACGCTTGCTCGGTGACTCCGTGACCGGGCTTGGTCAGCGGAAGGGTTGCGAGGTGCTTCTGGAGCCGCTTCGACATCGGCATGAACGTGACGAAGGTCAGGCTTCCCGAGACAACCGCGCCTACCAGCGGCACGACCTTGGCTGCGCTCTTGGCGAAGACCTGCTTGGTCATCTGAATGCCCAGGAGCCCTGCAACCTTCTTGACCACCGGATATATCGCACCCTTGGTGAGAGCCTTCTGCGGCAGCTTCCTGGCCACTTCACTTGCGATCAACTTCGAGACTTGCGCCACGCCGGCCTGGGCCGCGTTCACGCCAAACATCACGCCGATGAACAGCGTGAGCATGCTTTCGGTCGCGGAGTCCATTCCGTCGGCGCTGTCGTCGAAGAGCTCCGGCCAGCTGTAGATGTAGGCGAGCTTCTGGACGACGCGAAGAAGGTGCCCATAGTACTGCGCGATATCAGCCGGGACCGTGCCGATCGCTGCGAGGCCTCCAGGGATGCCGGCTGCCGTGGAAAGTGTCGTCACCTTGCCGGTCTCGAACTTGATCACGCTGTTGGCGATCTTGTCGATCACTTGAGGTGTTACGCCTGCTTCGGCCGGTGTTGTGGCGATAGCGAGTTTGATCTGCTCGTCGGTGCAGTATCGCTTCAGCTCTCTGCGGAGGAAGGCCTCCCGGTTGATCTGCACACCCGGCAGCTGAGCCGATGCCTGCAGCGTCTGCTCGAACTTCGTCGACGGAGCGACCTGATTGCCTTTGGCCATGGGAGCAACCTATCGCAGCCTTCCGACACGGACCGCTGATGGGGCGAAGGAGACGTCGGCCTATCACCCGAAATGCCTCGCTGACCGATTGTCGACTTGCTCCCTTAGTAGCCCTTCGACCTCGATTTCTTGCTAGATTTGGTGCTAATTCCTGCGGAAGCGGAGGTGTCACTTGACCGAGAGTTCCCGCGCGGCGGTGACGTGGCGGTTCCGATTCGCTGGCGACAAGGTGTCCCGCGTGTTGAACTGGCGGTCCGACGGTCCGCCGGATCTCGCACGTGTAGTTCCGATTCGCAAGCCTCGATCCTCGGAACGTCACCGGCACATACCTGTCACTGCGTATTCACTGACCATGCGCGACCACCTAGAACTCGAGTCGGGCCTCGAGCATGACCTCTTGCGACGCCTGGACCGGCTCAACGATATCGTCGCGCTGATACCGCAACCGTGTCAGCTGAAGCGGGGCGGATCGTCCTCGGCGAAAAACACGCCCGACTTACTCAGCCTTGACGACACCGGGGCGGTAACGCTCTGGAATGCACGCCTGCCGCACAAGATGGACGACAAATTCAAGCTTCAGGTCGCAATGGTCGAGGCCGCCTGCGCGAATGTGGGATGGCGTCACGAGGTATTCAACGGACTCGACCGCGTAGAACGCCTAAACCTTCTGTGGCTGCACGGCTACCGCCGAAGGCCTTCCTGGTATGACCAGGTGGCTGGCGAGATCGGGAAGGAAGCAAGTAACGACGCCGCGACTCTGGGCTCCCTATTTCGTCTGGATACCGGAAACGGGGAGGCCATCGCCGTGGTCTGGCACATGGTCTGGTCCGGTGAGCTGGATACCAACCTCTCGAAGCGATTGACGATGGAAACGCCAGTGCGCGCGGGACTGGTGGCGTAGTGGACACAAGTCGCACAGTGGTTGAGGTCGGTGGCCGACTTCTGACTGAGTGGGGAACCGGTCTGGTGACAGCGGTATCAGCGGCCGGCGTAGACCTCCGCACCAGCGTCGGCGATTCCTTGCACGTCGATTGGCCCGAACTCGCAGAGGTGCGAGTCGTGGTCGATGGCGATGTAGCGCCAATCAGACCGGCGCTCCGCCCGTACTGGGATGGCCTGTCTGAGGAAACGCGCCGAGCCGCCCTCGACAAACTTGAAATCGTGCATGAGATACTGACCGGCTACCGGGACGGTCACGCCGAACTCGCGCGCGATGGCGAACCGCGCCCACCCTTCGGCGAAGGCTTCGGCGTCTCCGAGGCGGCGCGCTGTCGCGCGATGGCGGTCGCGTTGCAGCAAGAAGCTGTGGGAGATCGTGCCCTACAACGCCGCATCGCGAACGGTGAGATCAAGCGATCGGCTCCGGTCGACAGCACCATCCGCAACTGGGTGCGTGCATGGAAACGCGACGGACTACTCGGGCTCCTCGATGCCAGATCCCTGCGTCGCGAACAGACGTGGGAGCGAATCGATGAGCGCTATCGGACTGTTGCTGAGTTGGTCTTCGCCACCCTGGACGGAGATCGGGCGGACGCCAACATCAGCGAGCTTGATCGGCGGATCAAGGTTGAGCTCAAGCGTGCAGGGCACGTGGATGTCTCCACGCCGCAGCGTCTGACGGCAGAGTATCTCGCGCACCTCAAACGGGGCGCGGGCGCAACAACCCGCACCCAGAGAAGCCGGTCGCTACAGCGCGTGTCGGGCAAAGAGCACTTCCCCGCAATCAGGCCTGGGCAAATAGTCGCCATCGACGCCACGAGGGCGGACAACCTCGTATACGACCCGCTTCTCGGGCGACCCTTCAGCGTCGAAATCCTCACTGCAATCGACGTCGCCACCAGAGTGGTCCTCGCACTGCGCGTGGTGCCGAAGAGCGCCGATGGAATCGATGCCGGGCTACTTCTCTACGACATCTGCCGCCCGTTCTCGATGATGGTGGAGGGCACCACCATCAGTCACTGGCGCTGGGCCGGTTTGCCCCAAGTCGTCGACGCTTCTGATGTCGCGGTCAACGTTGGGCGCAGAAGTGTTGCACCCGATTTCACTACGCTTCAAGGAGAGCACCACATCCCTGGCGTCATGCCGGACGCGATCCGCGCCGACCACGGTTCGATCTTCGTGTCCGATCACTTCCGCGCGATTCTGCGCGACTTCGGGATTGACTTGTTGCTCAGTCGCGGGAAGAAGCCAACGGACAACCCCCACGTTGAACGCTGGCACGAGACGCTACAACGGGCCGTTCAACAGCTCCCCGGCTACAAAGGTCGCAATACCTCGGAGCGCGGTCGATTGGTCGCCGAGGAGGCATTGGTCACGGCCGCCGAACTGGAAGAACACCTTCGGCGATTCGTCGCCTTGGACTACCACCGGTCGTGGCACACAGGCTTGGTTATCGGTGGTGAGCCCACCGCTCGCACCAGTCCTTTGGAGCTCTGGGACATCATGCTCGACGTCACCGGCCGTATCGACGTACCGCAGCGTGCAGACATGATCTATCAGATGCTTCCGGTCAAGTGGGGCACAGTCGGAGTCGCAGGTGTCGAGTTTGCTGAGATGGTCTACGACGGCAAGCTGCTCGATGATTTTCGGAATGTCGCACGGGGCCAGTTCAGGGACGACGACAACAAGGTTCCCTTTCTTGTCGACCCGCACGACTTGTCGAGCATCTGGTTCCCGCACCCCGAGACCGGCCGTGTACGCCCCGTTGCGTGGCGAGGATCTTTCTTCACTGACGCGCCGATGACCGATACGATCGTTCAGGCTGTTAGGCGGCGCGTCCGCGAACGCGGCGGCAACCACATTCTGAGTCGGGGCTCAGCGCAGCGGCAGATCCTCGACGAGCTCACGGAACTCACCTCTGGGCCCGTTCCAACTGACTGGACTGCCAAACTGTCAGCCGCGCACCGCAGAGTTGAACAATCGCGCAAAGACCACGAAGAAGCTCAGGCAGCCCAAGGTGCAACCCGCGACGAAGCCACTCAGTCGGGCGGCAACGAAGCACGCACCAAGACGCCCCATACCGATTCACTGAACCGCACTGGGTCTGGTGGAGGCTCTGGTCATTTGATTTCAACCAGGGCCTGGGTGCCCTGCTGGGTAGCGTAGAACCTCCCTTCGAACTCGGTGGGCGGGAGGTCGTCGAGGTAGCCGTGTAG
>NZ_JBPSDN010000067.1:0-7112 GCF_052036135.1 Gordonia marina | reverse complement strand
CAACAATGACAGGCTCCACTCCAGCATCGGCACGGTCCCGCCCGCCGAGTTCGAGTCCGCCTACTACGCCGCCCTCAACCGAGAGCTGCACCCCGTATAGGAGCGGCAGAAAACCTGGGGTGATTCACCGGCGGTATCTGCGGCCCGCCGCGCTGACGGCCTGCGCGGTGGAACTCGTCCTGCTGCTCCTCTGGTTCGCCGCCCGCACCGGCCGGCTCGCCGATCCCGACGCGATCAATCCGGTGTGGGTCTGCACCACGGCCACGATGACCTGTATCGGTGTCGCGGTCACCGCCGGATACCGGGCGGCCATCGCCTACGCGACCGTGCTGGTCACGGTGATGTGGGCGGTCCTCGGTTACGCCCACGCCGGGGAACTGCTGCCGGCCGAGTCGTACCGCTCCGTCGTCAACGGTTCCCTGATCGGTCTCTTCCTCGCGATCGTCGCGGCCTCCATGAAGGCGGCGCGGCAGGTCGACGACGACCACGGCCGCGTGCTCGCGAGTGCCGCGGCGGATGCGGCGGGAGCCGCACGCGCCGAGGAACGCATCCGGGTCGACGCCGTGGTCCGCGACGAGGTGATCGCCGTCCTGCGCACGGTGACGGGTGGCCGGCCCGCCCCTGTGCAGCGCGACCAGGCGCGTCGTGCGCTCGGCGTCCTGCACGGCGCCGAACGCCCGGAACGGCCCGAATTCGTCGACGCGCACACCGCGCATCTGCGGGTCCGGGAGGCCGTCGTGGCGCACGGCGACCACATCGCTGTCGCACTCGACGTCGACGGCGCCGACCACTATCCGCTGGCGGTGGTCGAGGTGCTCACCGAGGCCGTCGGCGAGGCGCTCGGCAACAGTCTCCGGCACGCGGGCGAGGGGGCCTCGCAGGCGGTGGTCGGCTATTTCTCGGACGACGGGATCCGGCTGCGCGTGGTCGACGACGGCGTCGGTTTCGCGCCCGACCGGGTGCCCGCCGATCGCCTGGGCATCGAGATCGGCATCCGCGCGCGCATGGCCTCGGTGCCCGGCGGCGCGGCGTGGGTGCAGAGCGCACCGGGTGAAGGCGCGATGGTGTCGATCCACTGGGAGCGGGCATGACCGCCCGCCCCGATCCGGCGGCACCCGAGGCACCCGACCTGCCGACCCTGATCGGCTTGCGGTCGCCCCTGGTCACCGTCGCCGCCGCGGTGCTGGTGGCCGGCTATGTCATCGCGATGATCGGCGCGTCCGCATCCGCGTCCGGCGGACTCTGGGCCGCGCAGGTGTTCTCGCTCGTGCTGCAAGTGCTGTGCCTGGTCGGCGTGATCGCGATCCCCGCCGACCCCCTCCCGGTCTGGGCGGCCGCGGTGATCGGGGTGGCCTCGCTCTGCGCTCTGGCGCTGGCCTGGTGGCATCTGCCGCACGGATCGCAGTTCTGGGTTCAGGTGACCATGCCGCCGGCGCTCGCCGCCGTCGTCGCCGGCATCGTGGCCATTCGCGGCCGGTTCCTCGTCGCCTGGCTGATGATCGGCGGCACCCTGCTGACCGCGGCCGTCTGGACGCGGTCGCACGGCTATCCGGCCGGGATGGTGGTGCCGATGAGCAACCGGGTGATCGGGACGGTGCTGCCCGCGGTGATCGTCGCCGCCATGATCCGGCCGATCATGGAACTCATGGGTGCCCTGCGCGAACGCGAACTGGCCGCCGTCCGGGCCGGCGCCGCGCGGCGGGCCGCCATCGACGAGCGGGACGAGCGCCTCGCGCAGGTCGCCCGCGAGGCCGGACCGATCCTGGCGCGTATCGCCGACGGCGACAGCTTCACAGAGGAGGAGGCGCTGGCCGTCCGGCTCCTCGAATTCACGCTCCGCGACGAGGTCCGCGGCCGCGGCTGGTACAGCGAGGGCACCCGCGTCGCGGCGGCCGCCGCCCGGTCCCGCGGCGTCACCGTCGCGCTGTTCGACGACGGCGGCCTCGATCTCGACGCGCTCACCGCCGCCGATGCGGAGCGGCTGCGCGGCGAACTGATCCGGGTGCTGCACGCCGCGTCGTCGGGGGCGGTCACGGCCCGCATCCTGCCGCCCGGCCGGGACGAGGTCGCGCTGATCAACGTGGTCGACGGGGAGGTCGTCGGGCGACGGTCCTGCGTCCGGGCCGCGGCGGGGTTGCGCTGGGCGTAGCGGGTCGCCCGGCGCGATCTGTCGCGGATCGTGTCGGGGCCGAAATCCGTCGCGTACTCGACAAGGGATCCGACAGGATCCGCGACGTCTGTCGCTCGGCGGCACGATCCGCGACGGATCGCGCCGCGGACGGCGACGCGCCGGTCACCCTTCGACAGGCTCGGGGAGCGTGTCGGACCAGCTCGGCCGAGCGGGTAGGACCAGCCCAGGAAGCGTGTCGGGGAAGGGTGCCGGCGCGTCGTCGCGGATGCTGCGGGGTCAGTGACCGCCGTGGCTGCCGGCCATCGACGACAGCTGGGTCACGGCGTCGCCGCTGAGCTTCCAGGTGCCGTCCACCTTCACGTAGACCAGCGGGTTGTCGGTCATCTCGACCGGCTGCGGCGCGTGCGGCGACTTCACGGTGATGACGACCTTGGCGGCGTCGTGTCCGTCGACCTTGTCGGTCCCGGTGACCGAGCTGACCGTGTACACGTCCGGGGTGTAGCCGCCGGCGGCCGAGCCCTTGGCGTAGCCGATGATGGCGGCCTTGGTGGCCGGATTGGTGACGTCGACGACGCTGTCGATCTGGTCGGCCGGGGTGGCCGGGTCGACGGCCTTGCGGAGGATCTCCTGGGCCTTGGCCACGTCCAGGCCCTCGACCGCCGACTTGACCGAGTCGGTCGCGGAGGTGGCGGCGGACTTGACCGCGTCGGTCGCCGAGGTGGCGGCGGAACTCGCCTTGGCGGCGGTGTCGTTGTTGTCGCTCGAGCAGCCGGTCAGGGCGATGGCGGCGCCGGCGGCGAGCGTGACGACCGCCAGGACGGGGCGGCGCAGGTTCTTTTGCATAACGGAGGTCCTCCTCGGATCTAGTCAGGTACGCCTAACTTAACCAGAAGGTGGCACGCGCGGCCAGCGCGGGCGGCGGGCGCCGGGCGGTCCTCCGTTCGGGTCGACTTTGTGGCGCGGTGCCTGTCTTGTCGGTGCAGGTCATTAAGATGACTCCATTGCTGGATTGTCGCGCGAGCGACATGGTGCTCGGAGAAGCCGGGGACGCCGTAGCTCGGGAGGAGCGTGATGGGTGTGACGAATCCAGGTCAGGGGCCGTCGGGTGGGGCCCGAACGATCGTGCGGGTCGGTATGGTCGACGACCATCGCGCGCCGGTCTGGGGGATCGAGCGGATCTTCGAACAGCAGCCGGACCTGTCCCTGGTCGCGTCCGCGGCGACGGTCGGCGAACTCCTCGATCAGACCACGGACCTCGACGTGGTGATCCTGGATCTGCGCCTCGGCGACGGCACCACCCCGCGCGAGAACGTCGAACGACTCACCGAGCACGGGATCGGCACCGTCGTCTACACCTCCGGCGAGCATCCGGATCTGCTGCGCTCCGCGGCCCGCGCGGGCACGCTCGGCGTGGTCCTGAAGTCCGCGACCGAGGGCGAGATCATCGACGCCATCCGGGCGGGGGGCCGCGGCGAGGAGGTGCTGACCACCGAGTGGGCGGCCGCGATCGACGGCGATCCGAATCTCGACGCCGTCGAACTGAGTCCCCAGCTCCAGCGCGTGCTGACGTTGTACGCGTCCGGCGGGACGTCGATCAGCGTCGGCCAGGAGCTCGGGGTCTCGCCGGACACGGTCAACGAGTACCTCAAGCGGATCCGGCAGAAGTACGCCGATGCCGGCCGGCCCACCCGCACCAAGCTCGATCTGTTCAAGCGGGCCGTCGAGGACGGCTGGCTCCCGATGCCGCAGCGCTCGCGCCCCGAGTAAGCATGACCGCTGCCACGCCGGACGCCAGCCGGGAGCGCACCCGGATCGTCACGGCGATGGCTCGCTTTCTCGGCGGGGGATTCGTCGCGTACCTGCTGATCTCGATCCCCGACTTCGGGCGTCCGCCGGGAATGGTGGCGGGCTGGTTCACGCCGGTGGCGGTACTTCTGTCCCTCGGGCCGGGTGTCCTGCTGCTCGGCGTCACCTTCGTTCGCCGCGGTGATCGCTACATCGCTCCGCTGGTCTTCGCCTCCGCGGCCGGCTTCCTGCTCGCCGGCGGGCTGTGGTTCCCCGCCTGGACCGGCGCACGGGTGGCCGACGGCGACGTCACCTGGCTGATGACCTTCGCCGGCCTGCCCGCGCTGGCGGTCTCGATGTTCCGGCTGCGCCTGGGCATCGTCGTCCTGGTACTGACGTCGGTGCTGGCCGCGGCAATCAACGCGGCCGGGCGGTCCGGCGGCGCGACGCACCAGTTCGTCTACGAAACCCTGTGGAGCATCGTCTTCACCCTGCCGTTCATGATCGCCGTGCGGTTGCTGGTCCGGACGGGGCGGGTGCTCGACGCCACCCGCGCCGATGCGATCGAGGCGGCGGCCGCGTCGGCGTCGTCCGCCGCCCACGACGCCGAGCGCGCCCGTTTCGACGCCCTCATCCACGACCGGGTGATCGCCACTCTCGTCGCCACCCGCCGCCACGCCGCCGACGCGCGGCTGCCGGAACAGGCGCGGGGCGCGCTCGACGAGCTGAGTCGCCTGGCGGAGGGACCGGATCCGAACGCGCCGGACGTCAGCGTCGTCGGGACCCTCGCCCGGCTGCGCACCTTCGCCACCGCGATCGACCCCGACATTCCGGTCGGGCACCCCGACGATGCGCTCGATCCGTCGGTGCCGCGGTATCCGGATGCCGTGGTGCGGGCGATGGCCGAGGCGATGGGCGAGGCGCTGCGGAACGCGGTGCTGCATGCCGGACCGCACGCCCAGCGTGCGCTGCTGGTCGAGACCGGCGAAGCGTCGCTGATCGTGACCGTCGGCGACAACGGCTGCGGTTTCGACGTCGCCCGGGTGCCACCGGAACGCCTGGGCATGGCGGTGAGCATCCGGGCGCGGATGGACGAACTGCCCGGTGGCAGCGCGACCGTGCGCAGCGCCCCGGGCGAGGGGACCACCGTGGTGCTGCGCTGGGACGGCGACCGATGACGGCCGCCGCGTGGTGGCGGTTCTGGGAGCGCCCCTGGCACGCCGATGCGACCACGATCATGGGGCTGCGCCGCATGCAGGTCTACACCCTCGCGGCGACGCTGATCTGCGCGGCCGCCGCGCTCGGCCTGGCCGCCGGCGGGGTGGCGCGGCCCTGGCTCTACCTGATCGCCTTCGTCCTGAACGCGGTCGCGGTGGTGGTGTTGCTCGAAGCCGGTGGCGACCCGGTGGAGGGGCGGGCCACGGCGGTGATCGTCGGGCTTCCGGTGCTGTCCGTGGTGTGCGCGCTAGCTGCGACCGCGCGCGACGCGCAGTTGGCCGAAGACACGGTGTCCGGCGTCATCGTGACGATCTTCGCGTTCGTCTGCGTGCGCGGCCGGGTGGCCGCGGCGTGGGGTGGGCTGCTGCTCACGGTGCTGATCTCGCTGATCTGCCTGCGCTGGCGCGGGCCGGACGACGGCTTCCTCGGCATTCTGCTGCCCAACGTCGCGGTGCTGGTGATGGCGACCCTGTTCGCGATGATCGTGCGGCCCCGGGCCCGCCAGATCTACGCGCTGCAACTGCGGGCCGAACAGCGCTCGGCCGCCGCGGCCGGTGCCCGGGCGGCGCGCGCGGTGCGCGACCAGCAGATGGCGTACCTCGATCAGCGGGTGCGCCCGATGCTCGAACTGATCGCTTCCGGGGCCGAGATCGACGACGGCCTGGTGGACGAGGCGCAACTGCTCGAAGCCGCGCTTCGCGACCGGATCCGGGCGCCCGGGCTCGACCGCGCGGACCTCGCCGCGGCGGCCTGGGGGGCACGGGCCCGCGGCGCCAAGGTGGTCCTGCTCGACGACCGCACCGGACGCGCCGACGACGACGTCGAGCCGGTGCGGCTGGCCGCGGTGTGCGAGGTGGCCGGGGCCGTACTCGCGGACGTGGATCACGACTGCGTCGTGACCATCCGGCTCCTTCCCGAGCGTCGGGAACGGCTCGCGACCGTCACCGTGGTGCGTGCCGGTGAGATGCGGCGCTGGGCGTTCGACGCCGCCGGAAACCGGGTCGAAGGTCCCGGGACCGCAGACTTCTGACGGGCATCTCCGGTGACTCTTGTCCGCGAGTGGTCGAATGAATGATCGAGTTCGCCCAGCGCGGTGTGCGTCGCGGCGTCGAGCGCGCTTCGCTGACCAGTGGCGACGCCGGCGATGTAACGCTCGTAACTGACTGGTCGATAGGGTTTGGTTGAGACAAGTTGCCGTTTCTGTCCCCTTTTTGGGGTCTTTCACCGGTACGCACCCGTTCCTAACCTGTGAATACCCTGTGCGGCGCCCGTGGAGATCAGCTCCTTCGCGACGGCGCCCGGCCTGCTTTCGGGCCCGGGGACTCAGGGGAGGGAACGCACGTGACTGTGACGGCAGCCGAGATCGCACGGGACTACGAGGAAGCGCCGATCCGCGGGCCGCGGACCGGTGTCCTGCGGGTCGTGAGCGCGCAGGCAGCCGGTGCATCCGGCCCGGTGCCGGAGGTGCGGCGCCCCGCGCTGTCCGACCGGGAGATCGAGGTGCTCCTCGCGTGGCTCGCGGCCGACTCGAAAGAAGAGGCGGCCGACCAGCTGTTCATCTCCGCGTCGACCGTCAGCACGCACATCTCGCGTATTCGCGCCAAATACGTCAGCCTCGGCCGCCCCGCGCCGACCAAGGCGCACCTGCTGGCCCGCGCGCTCCAGGACGGATACACCACGCTCGTCGAGTGGTGAGCTGCTTCGCCGGCTGAGCCGGGCGGAGGAACGAAGTGACGATGCCCGTGTCGAAGTCGCGTCGCTCAGCTGGTGGGTTGGCTTCGACGCGATCTGCGCCTGGCGGCTTGATCGGCTCAGTCGGCTGTGGTGGCTTGATCGGCTCGGCCGGCTGTGGGGGGGTGTCCCTATGACACTTGTCAAGCCGCGGCGGGTACGGGTGCTCGGTAGGGTTCGCGGTTCTTGATCATGGCGTAGAGGACGTCGCAGCGGCGGCGGGCGAGGCAGATGAGTGCGGCGTTGT
>NZ_JBPSDN010000066.1:0-7495 GCF_052036135.1 Gordonia marina | reverse complement strand
TCGGCGCCGTGCTCGCGCCACAGGCGCTCAGCACGGGCCTGGACGGCGGGATCGATCTTCTTGGGCATGATTGTCATCCTTCCTGATGGGACTCAGAAAGGAGCGGCATCAAACCTGGGGTGATTCAGGCAGCTTGTTGAGTCGGTCCAGTCTTGTGTTGAAGCGTCTCGTAGACAGCCCTGTTGAAAGTTGGTCGGGTCTGTGTCGAAACGCCCCGTAGACAGCCCGTTGAGCCGGTCAAGCCGCTAGGCGCAGACCGTGTCGAAACGACTCCCGGTCCGGCGACGTCAGTCGTCGATGCCGAGCGTCAGGTCCTCGATGGCACCTTGGTCACGCAACCGCTGGCCCGCGGTGCGACGGGACCGGTCGGCGGGCGGGATCACCTGCGGCTGAGCCCGGCGCACCGGGCGGTCCTGCGATCGGCTGGCCGCGGTCGGCGCCTTCCGCACGGCGGGCGCCGCCGGATAGTCGGCCGGGACACGGTCGCGAGTCGGCGAGGCCGCGGGGCGCGCCGATTCCGGTCGCGGTGTGTCCTGGCGGGTACGGGGGGTGCGCTCGGGCGTCGCGCGGTTCGCCACCGGGCGCGACTCGGTCGCCGCGGCGGGCTGTGCCGCGGCGGTGTCGGCGGCCGGACGCCGGGGGCGACGGCGCGGAGTCTTCGGGGCCTTGCCGCCCGCCGCGGTCTCGTCCGCGATCGGGGAACGGCGCGTGTCCTCGGGTGCGGGCCGATCGGCGGGTCGGCGCGACTTCTTGGGTGCGCGGGCGTCGTCCTTCCGGGCGGGACGTTCGCTGCCGCCCTTGCCCTGCGTCGCCTTGCCCTGCGTCGCCTTGCCCGGTGCCGTCGTGCCCTGTGCGGTCTTGCTCTGTGCCGCCGTGGTGCCGTTCTTGCGCTCGGCGTTCGTCCGCTTCGCGGACGTGCCCTTCGCACTCTTGTCCTTGCGGGTCTTGCCCGGAGTGCCGGCGGCGGCCACGGCCGCACGAGTGAAGAACCATCGCGCGAGCACGATCACCAGCGTTCCCAGGAACACCCCGAGGATCCACGGGAACAGGTTCGCGAACGGCAGTGCGACCTTCAGCACCGCCGAGCGCATTCCTTGCGGTTTGGTCGAGTCGTTGTTGGCGGCGGCGAGACTCCACAGACTGATCAGGCCGATGACGGCGGTGATCAGCGGCGGCTGAACGGCGGCGGTGAACAGCGCCCGGCGTCGCACGGCGAGCGCGGCCAGCACGCAGCCGACCAGGAAGCAGATGTTGTAGGTCAGGCCCAGCGAATTGTTCAGCAGCGCGTCGGCGGTAGCGCCGATCGCGGTGCACACGGCGGCGATGAGTACCGCGCCCCACCAGGGCACCCCGGGTATGCCGGGCCACACGCTCTGCTGGTCTGCGGGCACGTCGGTGCCGGTCGTGATACGGAAAGCCACGGGTCAACGGTACCGGGTGCGGTCGCGGCGCCGCAGATGCCCGGCCCGTGGCGCGGCACTTTCTCAGGTGGTTCGTGACGCAACTCGCACCTGGGTATCGACGGTGGGAAGCCGTTCGCGGGGCCGCTCTCCGGCCGGGATCACGTCGCTCAGCGCCTCCAATTCCGACAATTTCCGCGCAGTGACACCCAGTCGCGTATCGATTGCCCCGATTGCCGCATTGTACGACTCGACCGCACGCCGCAGCGCCCCTCCGGTCTTCTCCAGATGCCCGAGCACCCCGTCGATGCGCTGATACAGCTGCCGGCCGAGCGCGTGGATCGTCGCGGCGTCCTCGGCGAGGGCGTGTTGCCGCCACCCGAGTGCGACCGTGCGCAGCAGCGCGATGAGCGTGCCGGGCGTCGCCAGCACCACATCTCGTCCGAAGGCGTAGTCGAGCAGCCCGGGGTCGGCCCGCGTCGCGGCCTCCAAGATGCCGTCGCCGGGTAAGAACAGCACCACGAATTCGGGTGAGCTGTGCTGGGCGGTCCAATACCGCTTCGCCGACAGTGTGGTCACGTGGGAGCGGACGGCCTGCGCGTGCCGCGCGAGCAGAGCGGCGTCGTCACCGGCCCGGGCGTCGCCCGAACTCGCTTCGAGGTAGGCGTGCAGCGGAACCTTCGCATCGACCACGATGGTGCGTCCTCCGGCCAGATGCACCACGAGGTCGGGGCGGACGCGGCGGTCGTCGTCCAGACCGGAGGCCTGGGTGCTGAAGTCGCAGTGCCGGGACATGCCGGACAACTCGACCACCCGCTCCAGTTGCAGTTCGCCCCAGCGTCCGCGTGTGGTCGGGGCGTGCAGGGCCCCGGCGAGCCTGCTGGTCTGTTCCTGGAGGCGCACCGACATCTGATGCATGCCACGGAGTTGTTCGCTGAGCCCGGCATGGGCGTGGATGCGTCCGCGTTCGGTGCGGCGCAGTTCGTCGCCGAGCTGGTCGAGCGTCAGCCGCAGCGGTTCGACGATCTCGTTGATCTCCTCGCCGAGGACGGCGGACTGCTCGCGTGCGGCCTCGCTGCTCGCCGTGCCGACCGCGCCGGCGGCGCTGCGGTGCGCGAACCAGCCGGCGACGGCGCCGGCGATCAGGCATACGAGCCCGGTGATGACGAGAGATGCGGTCATGGCGTCATGGTGCACCACACCTCCGACAATTCGCTCTGACCTGGACTTTCGCCGGTTCGCGGCGCTAGGCAGCGACGCTCTCGCGGGCGATCAGTGATTCCTTGATCTCCAGCCCGTAGCGGAAGCCGCCGAGGGTGCCGTCGCGGCGGACCACCCGGTGACAGGGCACGAAGAGCGCCGCGGCGTTCCGTGCGCAGCAGGATGCCGCCGCCCGGATGGCCCCGGAGTTCCCGGATCGCTCGGCCAACTCGCTGTAGGTGACCGGCGGACCGGCCGGAACGTCGCGCAGCGCGGCCCATGCCACCTGCAGAAACGGCCCCGACCGCTGTCGTACCGCGATCGCCGCGGGGGCCGCGAGATCGCCCCGGTAATAGGCGCGCACCGCTTCGATGACGGCGCCGCCGGGCCGTTTCACCAGCTTCGCGGGGCGCAGCGCCGGGTGGATCAGGTCCGCCAAGTAGTCGTGGTCGGCGGTCCAGCCGGAGGCGTAGACGGTGCCGTCGGCATCGAACAGCGCGGTGAACGGACCGTCCGGGGTCTTCACCGTCGCCCAGCCCAGCGACTCCGGGACGGAAGCCGCGTCGATGGTCTCGGTCATGATGTTCCTCTTCTCTCCTATGTCGGTGGCAGGCGGTGGCGCCACAGATGCATGGCCGCGTACGACCGCCACGGTCGCCAGTTCTCCGTGTGGGCCAGGTCGATGCCCAGACTGTCCGCGGCACGGGCGATCACCAGATCGCCGGCCGGGAGCACGTCGGGGTCGCCGGTCACCCTCATCACCACCTGATCGGCGGTCCAGGGGCCGACGCCGTCCAGGGCGAGTAACTCGGTCCGTAACTTAGACGCAGCAGACCCTGGATGCGGTTCCATCTCGCCTGTCGCGACGGCGCGTGCGGCGCCCGCGATGGCCCCCGCCAGGCGACGGGGTCCGCGGAACGCCTCCGCGCCGTGGTCGGCCAGGACCGCCGGGGTGGGAAAGAGCAGAGCCGGGATCTCCGGGTGCCGGGGGTCGTGCCAGGGCGCCCGTTCGCTCAGTTCGGCGATCAGCGAGCCCAGGCGGGTGGCGGCCGCGGCCACGCTGATCTGCTGTCCGGCCATGGTGCGGATCAGGGTCTCGTAGCCGTCCACGCCGCCCGGAATCCGGATGCCCGGCGCGGTCGTCACCAGCGGCGCCAGTCGGGGATCGGCGCTCAGCGCGGCGTCGACGGCGATCGGGTCGGCGTCCAGATCGGCGAGCCGGCGCAGCCGGTTCACCGCGACGGCGAGGTCACGCAGGTCCAGGTGCTCGAACCGGGCGGTCGCGTAGTCGTCCCGGCCGGAACCCGTCGTCCCGCGCCCTGAGCTTCTCGTCTCGCCCCCTGAGCCTGTCGAAGGGAGTGTCAGCGAGACCAGCGCCGGGCCGTGCGGGAGCGACAGGGTGCGGTGGAACGTCGTGCCGTCCCAGTGTTCGAGGCCGGGAATCGCATGCGAGGCGAGCCCGGCGGCGGTCCACGCGGCGTCGTACGGTGGGCGGAGCGGCAGCCGGAGAGTCAGCGGCCCGCTGGCCGGCCCGGTGCCCGCGTAGCGGCGGCGCAGTTCGGTGGGCGACAGGGCGAAGGTCTCGCGCAGCGTGTCGTTGAACTGCCGGATCGAGGAGAATCCGGCCGCGAAAGCGACGTCGCCGACGGGCATCGTCGTGCCGACCAGCAGGACCCGCGCGGTGGTCGCCCGATGGGCCCGGGCGAGCGCGAGCGGTCCGGCGCCGAGTTCGGCGCGCAGGACTCGGCTCAGGTGCCGCGGGGTGTAGCCGAGGGCGGCGGCGAGGCCGTCGACCCCGGCGCGGTCGACCAGCCCGTCGGCGATCAGCCGCATCGCACGACTCGCGAGGTCGGCGCCGGTGTTCCAGCGCGGCGAGCCGGGCGCGGCGTCGGGCAGGCAGCGGCGGCAGGCCCGGTAGCCGAGCGCGACGGCCGCCGCCGCGGTCGGGACGAAGGCGACGTTCTCGCGGCGCGGGGTGCGGGCCGGGCACGACGGCCGGCAGTAGATGCGGGTCGATGAGACGGCGACGAAGAACTGACCGTCGAACCGCGAATCGCGTGCCGCGAGTGCGCGGTAGCAGCGCTCGAAGTCCGGGGCTTCGGCGCGGCGCGGGGCGGTATCGACGGGCACGACACCGAGTCTGGCAGCGCTCCGGCGTCGTTGCTAGCGGGTTTCGGACATGGCGGTGGCGGGGTGGAACGCGCAGACCGCCACGCGCTCGCAACACGGACGTCGGACCCATGTGTGACGATGGTGGCGTGAGCGACGAAAACGACGACCTGCGCGGAATCTCCGGGGTGGACGACGCCGACATCGAGGCCATCGAACAGGCCGAACGAGACGCTCGCGCCGAGCCGGACGATCTGGCCGCGGTCACCGAGCGCGTGATGACCGATCCGCGGACCGGGAAGCCTTATCCGAGCCGGTCGCGGGTGTTCCTGACCGGGCTGCGATCGACGGCGATGGTCTGCCTCCAGTCGATCCTGGTGCTCGCGTTTCTGTGGGTGCTGATGTGGATCATCGGCAAGCTGTGGACGATCGTGCTGCCGGTGCTCCTGGCGATCATCGTGGCGACCGTGCTGTGGCCGCCGGTGCGCTGGATGCGTAAGAAACTGCCACCGGCGGTCGCGGCGCTGTTCGCGATGCTGGCGACGATCGCGGTGGTCGCCGGGGTGCTCGGGGCGATCGTGCCGTCGGTGGTCGATCAGGCGCCGCAGCTCGCCGACCAGGCGGTCAAGGGTGTGCGCAAGGTGCAGGACTGGTTGCAGGGGCCGCCGCTCAACATCGACGACAACCAGATGTCCGGCATCGTCAACACCATCGTCCACAAGCTGGAGAGCAGTTCGTCGACCATCGCCTCGGGTGTGTTCAGCGGGGTGGGCGCGGCGACGTCGATGCTGATGACCGGCTTCACCGCGCTGGTGCTGGTGTTCTTCATGCTCAAGGACGGACCCAAGTTCCTGCCGTGGCTGGACCGCACGGTCGGGCAGCCGACCGGGTCGCACATCGCCGAGGTCCTCATGCGGATGTGGAACACGCTGGGTGGATTCATCCGGACGCAGGCGATCGTGAGTGCGGTCGACGCCGCGCTGATCGGTATCGGCCTGGTGATCCTGGGTGTTCCGTTGGCCGGTGTGCTGGTGGTGATCACCTTCCTGGGCGGCTTCGTGCCGATCGTCGGCGCGTTCGTGGCCGGCGCCCTCGCGGTCCTCGTGGCGCTGGTGATGAACGACTTCACCACCGCGCTGATCGTGCTCGGCATCATCCTCGCCGTGCAGCAGATCGAGGGGAACTTCCTGTCGCCGTGGCTGCAGTCCAAGGCGATGGAGCTCCACGCCACCATCGTGCTGCTGGCCGTGATCCTCGGCGGGAGTCTGTTCGGCATCGTCGGCGCGTTCCTGGCGGTCCCGGCCGCGTCGTGCCTGGCGGTGCTGCTGCGATACGTGCTGGAACGGATCGGCCTGGCCGCGGGGGAACAGATCCAGCGGGAGGACGCCGAGGCCGAAGCGGCCGAGAAGGCGGGGTTCTTCTCCCGGTTCCGGTCATCGCCGCAGGGCGATCCGCCGTGACCTGGGCTGCGCGGATAGACTGATCCCCCGTGAGTCTTACCCTCGGAATCGTCGGGCTGCCCAACGTCGGCAAGTCCACTCTGTTCAACGCCCTGACCCGGAACGACGTGCTCGCGGCGAACTACCCGTTCGCCACCATCGAGCCCAACATCGGCGTGGTCGAGCTGCCCGACGCCCGGCTGAACCGCCTGGCCGAGATCTTCGGCAGCGAGCGGATCCTGCCGGCCGTCGTGTCGTTCGTCGACATCGCCGGCATCGTCAAGGGTGCATCCGTCGGTGAGGGGATGGGCAACCAGTTCCTCGCCAACATCCGCGAGGCCGACGCGATCTGCCAGGTGGTGCGCGTCTTCGCCGACGACGACGTGGTGCACGTCGACGGCCGCGTCGACCCGCTCTCCGACATCGAGGTGATCGAGACCGAACTGATCCTCGCCGACCTGCAGACCCTGGAGAAGGCGCTGCCGAGGCTGGAGAAGGACGCCAAGAAGAACAAGGACCTGGTCGAGACCGCGAACGCCGCGAAGAAGGCCCAGGAGATCCTCGACTCGGGCAAGACTCTGTTCTCGGCGAAGGATTCGTTCGACCTGTCGAGCGTGCGCGAGCTGCACCTGCTCACCGCCAAGCCGTTCCTATACGTGTTCAACGCCGACGAGGCGGTGCTCACCGACGACGCCCGCAAGCAGCAGCTGCGCGCCGCCATCGCGCCCGCCGACTGCGTCTTCCTCGACGCCAAGGTGGAGAGCGAACTGCTGGAACTCGACGAGGAGGACGCCCAGGAACTCCTCGACTCGATCGGCCAGGACGAGCCCGGTCTCCGCCAGCTGGCCCGCGCCGGTTTCCACACCCTCGGCCTGCAGACCTACCTGACGGCCGGCCCGAAGGAAGCCCGCGCCTGGACCATCCACCGGGGCGACACCGCCCCCAAGGCCGCCGGCGTGATCCACACGGATTTCGAGAAGGGCTTCATCAAGGCGGAGATCGTGTCGTTCGCCGACCTCGACACCGCCGGATCGATGAATGACGCCAAGGCTGCCGGCAAGGTCCGCATGGAGGGCAAGGACTACGTCATGGTTGATGGGGACGTCGTGGAGTTCCGCTTCTCGACATAATGGCTCCGGTGTTCGTTCTGTGTTGTCGTTCAGCGAACCCATCGGCCACACGTGGAGAACTGGACGATGTCGTTAGCTAAGGAAGCACCCGGCGGTGTCAACTCGTGGAAGCAACGTTGTCCTTCAGTAGGCGTTCGAAGACTTCCCGTGGAGTGTAGAAGCCCAGGCACTGCCGTGGCCGCTCGTTGAGCTCGCGGGCGATCGCTTCGAGGTACAG
>NZ_JBPSDN010000065.1:0-7559 GCF_052036135.1 Gordonia marina | reverse complement strand
CGCTGCGGCTCGAGCAGCGACCCGGGCACGGGTGTGGGCGTTGGCCGGTCCTGCTGCTCCGAACCACGGGATTTCGGCGAAGAACCCACTGGTCATCGACCTCGACGCAACCCTGGTCACCGCACACAAGGAATGCTGTGAGTACATATGGTCTCTCGATCCTCGGCACCGGATTCCACACGGTGTGGGCTTCAGAGTTCTACTTCCGCTTGGTTTGGGGTCGAGCCCATTAGTGCTGTCCTGCGCTCAGCAGGGGTGCCGGTGGCCCCGAGTACGTACTACGTGACCAAGGCCCGCGCGCCGTCGGCGCGGACGCGACGTGACGCGGGTGATGGGTCCGGCTCTTGAACAGCTGGGGGAGGACAACTACCGGGTCTACGGTGACCGCAAGCTGTGGACGGCCGCGCGCCGGGCGCGGTCACGCCGTCGGCCGCGACCAGGTCGCCCAGTTGATGCGGCTCGCCGGCATCGAAGGGGTCCGCCGGGGAAAGCAGGTGCGCACCACGAAAGCCGATCCAGATACGCCACGGCATCCGGATCTGGTCAAACGCAACTTCACCGCGACCGCACCCAATCATCTGTGGGTGCCGATCTGACGTACGTGCCGACCTGGTGCGGGGTGGGGTATGTGTGCTTCATTACCGACGTCTACTCCCGGATGATCGTCGGGTGGCGCGTGGCGTCGCATATGTCGTGCCGACACGTTGGCCGAGATCGCAGGTCCGGGGCACCACCCCGACAGCCCGGCGGCGGGACCAGGCTAAGTGGACCGTCGTGCAGCAGAGCCTCGGGCCGATCGCACCGACGAGTCAGGTATCCCCGTGTCGCACATCGGCCCTCCTCGCCGAGTTGATCACCTCGCCGTGGGCCACCATCTGGGGCACACGTCAGGGCGCATTACGTTCCACAAGCCGGTCCGCGACTCTCGACGAGGCCGCGCCCACTCGTCGGAGAAGCCGTGCCACTCGCGGCATGACCTCCAGATCGCGATACACAGCCGCGTGCACGAGCCAGTCCGCAGCCTCGACCGCGGTGAGCGCGGGAATTTGGTGGTATTCGTTGGTGGGCTCGATCATCGGTGTCCGCACGAGCGGGAAGAAGACGGTCGTCACAGAGACCCCTGTGCCACGCAACTCCGACGCTATGCTGCGTCCGAAGGCGGTAATCGCGGCCTTCGATCCCGCGTATGCCGAGAACTTGGGCATAGCGCCCATTGGGATCCCCCAGGTGGAGACGTTGATGAAGTGGCCGCTGCCGCGCTCCTTCATGGCAGGTAGGAACCCTAACGTCAGCTGCACGGGACCGAAGTAGTTGACCGCCATGGTGCGCTGATAGTCGTGCAGCCGATCCGTCGAGTCGAGGACCTCGCGGCGAATCGACCGCCCGGCGTTGTTCACGACGATGTCTGGGCAGCCGTACTCGGCGAGCACGTGCTGGATCAGGCGAGCCGTGTCGTCGGTGTCGGAGAGATCCGCCGGACAGGCGTCGGCATAGCCGCCCTCGGCCCGGATACGCGTGACGAGCTCGTCTAGGCTGTGCGCACGCCGCGCCACCATCAAGACGTGGGCTCCACGACGGGCGAACTCTTCAGCTGCCGCAGCGCCGATGCCCGACGAAGAGCCAGTGACGAGGACGGTTGAATACCGTAGCCGCCTGGCCGGCGACCCGGTGCGAAGTGTATTGACGAGCTCGCCCGGCGTACGTGGTCGTTGTAAAGCAGTATGCGCGACTCGGGCCGGCACGTATCTCACAGCTGCTGCCACCATGCATAGACCGTAGATCACGAGGCGCAGCACTATTGACCCCCATCCGCTGCGAGGATGCGGCCGAGGGTCGTCTTGCCCGTCGTCCCAGTGGGCCGGAGAACACGAAATATGTGGGCCGCCGTGCCAGAGCGAGAGCCCCTCGCTGCCGCCTTCGTGCACCAACAAAAGCCAGACTTGGTGCTTGACGGCCGGTGGTTGGCCGATTTGGCGATCTAGCTCGGCCAGGACGGCGTCGTAGCCGGTTGAGCGGCCCCTACGATCACCTGGTCACCATCAGCCGTCAAGATCAGCTGTCAGCGGTAAGAACTGTCCTGAGGGAGGTGTCGGTTCCGGTTGAAAAACGAGCCCGCCGAAGCGACACGGGGGCAACCGGCGCACGACGACACCGCCCGCCCGCTCTGTTCTGACATGTGCACAATTCGATGATTTCAACACCGTCCGACCCTCCGCGTGTACATATACGTTCCATTCCTGTACACACGCGCCTGTAGCGACCGCGCGGCCCAGGCCGTCATGCCGTCTTTGCGTCTCGCTGGTTAGCCGTCTTGCCAGCCACCGCTCCCTATCGCGCGGCCCTGGATCGGGGCGGTTTCGGTCATCGCACGACCGGGGCATTTCCGATATCCGATACTTGCGGTATCGTGTACGTATAAAAGCCGTAGAAACATCAACCTCAGGGGAGGCTTCTTATGGCTAGAACCGGCATCATCAAACGTTGGCGTAGCAACATGGATGTGCTCGACGACACCGTGTACACCGACATGCTCAACACACTGTCTGAGGGGTCAGTGCGACGGCATTTCAACCCCTATATCGATATCGATTGGGATGCACCCGAGTTCGCGGTGACACCCAATGACGAGCGGTGGATCCTTCCTGGGACCGATCCGCTCGGACGTCACCCGTGGTATCAAGCGCAAGCGGTCGAGCGCCAGATCGAGATCGGTATGTGGCGTCAGGCCAACGTTGCCAAGGTCGGCCTGCACTTCGAGTTGGTCCTGATCCGCGGCCTGATGGACTACGCGTTCTGGACGCCCAACGGGTCGCCCGAGTACCGCTACTGCCTGCACGAGGCCGCCGAAGAGTGCAACCACACCATGATGTTCCAGGAGATGGTGAACCGCATCGGCGTCGACGTGCCCGGGATGCCAAGATTGCTGAGGTGGTCCCAACCGGTCGTCCCGTTGATGGCCGGGCCGCTGCCGATCCCGTTCTGGTTCGGCATTCTCGCCGGTGAAGAACCCATCGATCACACGCAGAAGAACGTTCTGCGCGAGGGTAAACAGCTGCACCCGATCATGGAGCGGGTGATGGCGATCCACGTGGCCGAAGAGGCGCGGCACATCTCGTTCGCGCATGAGTACCTGCGTAAGCGGGTGCCGCATTTGTCGCGAGGGAAGCGGTTCTTGCTGTCGATGTTTGTGCCGGTGATGATGCGCGTGCTGTGTTCGGCCATCATGGTTCCGCCGCGGGAGTTCTGGAAGGAGTTCGATATTCCACGCTCGGTGCGCAAGGAGGTCTTCTTCAATTCGCCGGAGTCGCGGCAAACGCTACGTGACATGTTCGGTGACGTCCGGATGCTGTGCCACGACACGGGACTGATCAATCCGCTCGCCAAGATCGTTTGGCGGATCTGCAAGATCGACGGCAAGCCGAGTCGCTACCGTAGCGAGCCGCAGCGCCAGCACGTGTCCGCCGTAGCGTAGGGCGGCGTACATGCCCCATGTGATCACCCAGTCGTGCTGTAGCGACGCCTCCTGTGTGTACGCCTGCCCGGTCAACTGTATTCATCCGTCGCCAGACGAACCCGGGTTCGCCACCGCTGAGATGTTGTACATCGATCCGGTCTCGTGTGTCGACTGCGGCGCATGTGTATCTGCCTGCCCGGTCGGGGCGATAGTGCCGCAGGCAAAGCTGCGGCCTGAACAATTGCCGTTTGTCTCCCTCAACGCGGCGTTCTACCCGGATCGGCCCGCAGGCGAGAGGGTTCCGCCGACGTCTAAGCTGGCGCCGGTCATCGCCGCGCCGAAAGTCGATGCACGCGAGTCTGATCCATTGACGGTAGCGATCGTTGGCTCTGGTCCGGCGGCGATGTATGCCGCCGACGAACTGTTAACCCAGTCAGGCGTACGGGTCAACGTCTTCGAACGTCTCCCGACGCCCTATGGGCTGGTGCGGGCCGGCGTCGCACCCGACCATCAGAACACCAAGCGGGTCACGCGGCTTTTCGACGAAGTGAGCCGATCGTCTGGATTCACCTTCTACCTCAACGTCGAGGTGGGATCGGATGTGTCCCACTCCGAACTGTTGGCCCACCATCACGCGGTGGTGTATGCCGTCGGAGCGCCGAACGATCGCAGACTCGACGTCGACGGCATGGGACTGCCCGGCACCGGCACGGCCACCGAAATGGTCGCGTGGATCAACGGACATCCCGAATACACAGATCTCCCTGTCACGCTGGAACATGAACGAGTGGTGCTGGTCGGCAACGGCAACGTCGCGCTCGACGTGGCCCGCATTTTGACGACTGATCCGGACGCATTGGCGCGCACGGACATCGCCGATCACGCGCTGGCCGCACTGCGGCAGTCGAAGGTCACCGAAGTGGTGATCGCAGCCCGCCGCGGGCCGGCGCAGTCCGCTTTCACCCTGCCCGAGTTGATCGGGCTGACGTCGACGTGCGACGTGGTTCTCGATGCGGCCGACCAAGCTCTCGTGCAGGCCGACCTCGCCACGGCGGAGGATCCGCTGATCCGAAACAAACTGGAGGTACTGAGCAAGCTCGGAGACGCGTCGGTGCCCGCGACGCGCCCGCAGATCCGGCTGGCGTACCGGCTGACGCCCGCGCGCATCCTCGGCACTGACCTCGTGAGCGGCATCGAGTTCACAGTGACGGGTTCGGATCGAATCTGTCATCTCGACGCCGGCCTGGTGCTGACATCGATCGGATACCGCGGGAAGGCCATTCGCGATCTACCGTTCGATGACGTCGCCGCCGTGATACCTAACGACGGGGGCCGGGTCATCGATCCGCAAACGGCACAGCCGGTGCCAGGCAGCTACGTGGCGGGCTGGATCAAGCGCGGCCCCAACGGTTTCATCGGCACCAACAAGTCGTGCGCGGCGGAGACGGTACAAAGCGTCGTCGATGACTACAACGCCGGTCTGTTGACCGGGCCGCGCACAAGGCCCCACGCGTTGGCGAAACTGGTGCGCAGCCGCAGACCAGATGTGGTGAACGCGGCTGGATGGAGGGCCATCGACGAAGCCGAAATCAAGCGTGGCGGAGGGCGCCGCCCGCGCGACAAGTTCACCTCGGTCGCCGACATGTTGGCAGTTGCGGCCGCCGCACCTACTCCGTCGTTCGCGCAGCGGGTGCTGGCCGGTTTCTGTCACTGACGACGAGCCCGCTGTCATGCTGAGACACGAGGTGGCGGATGGTTACCCGGATGGGGGCCGATGTTGCTTACCGTTCGTGCTGGTCTCGGCGATCGCCGGCGGATCGATCTTCGCGAGGGGTGCGCCTTCACGATCCCTACACGCTTCGCTCCTACGGCGTATTCCTAAGCGCATTGCAGGGCGATGACGCCGCCGCCCGCGAAGCGGCGCGTCTGCTGCAGAACGGGTCTGGGACAAGCGGTGATGCGCTCACCCGGAGGACCGCGGCGAACTGATGGTGAAGGTGTCCGGGGTCAAGGCGTTGGCGACCACTGCCGCGCTCAACGTCAACAGCGGGATCTTCGAGGTGATCGGTGCGGCGCGGGACCAATCCCAAGTACGGCTTCGACCGTTTCTGCGCAACGTGCGTACCCACACCCGGCACGACCCGGTGGCATACAAGATCGCCGACGTCGGCAAGCACCCCTCAACGGGCAGTACCCGATCCCAGGCTTCACCTCGTAGGTGGTCGTCAGAACTCCCGGTGACCGAAATCAGTCCAGCACCGGGTGAGTGTCACCGTCTCGCGAGAACTATCCGCGAACCGAGGAACGCAACGTAGGCGCCCAGTGCGATCAGCCCCGCCTTCTGCGTCGCCGGAATCGCGATCGCGGTGCCCACGACGGCCTCGGTGACCCCGTTCCGCTTGGTCCACGTGGTGGTGTCCTTCGGGAACGCCGGCGCGGTGATGGCATGAAACGCCCGCGGCACCACCAAGTGTGCTAAGCCGGTCGCGGCGACGACGACTCCGGCAGCGCGAGGAACGGACGTGGTCTGGTTGGGCATTGGGTGTCCTTCTGTGAGGTGGATTCGATAGCTCATCAGAGCCAAGCGCACCGGCGGTCGAGAGACAAGACCACATGCCGGCGGTGGGGCGGGCGAAATGATCGCGGTTCACGGGTTAGTTCTCAAGTATCCTGAAGCACCCAGGTCCAGTTCCCGATCCGGACAAACTGCTTGATGGCCAGGCGCACCAGCTGCGCGCGGCCGCAGCTGGTCAGCCGAGCATTGTACGTAGCGCAATTTGGCGGGGTCAGCATATGCCTGGCTGGGGTCCTTCGGCGCGGCCCCACAGGGCGTCTACTTCGGCCTGGGGCAGGTGCCATCACGTGTGCGTTCGCCGACCGCGGTACCCCCATCGGGGCCTTATCGATCATTGACAGCACTGTCTCTGCGGACTGATAATTGGGAACCGAGCTGTGGATGCTGACACACATATTCTGGTGTGGCGGCACGGGACCGGAGGACAGCATGGACGCGGAGCAACCCGCCATCAGCTCTACCGACGACGCCGGTGTGGTCGACTTCAAGGCAGCGCCCATCCGTGCAAGGCGGATCAAGTTCTCCTATCCGCAGGGCTCCATGAACCGGCACTATGTCTCCGACGACCTGATCATGAGTCACGTCGTGTCCATGCTGTCATCGGTTTTCCCGGAGGGCGAGGACTTCTTCATCCGGTCGGTGAAGTACTACAAGGATGAGATCGCCCACGCGACATTGAGGGCGCAGGTCGACGGGTTCATCGGCCAAGAGGCTACACACGGACGCGAGCACCGCGAGATCAACGAGCATCTCCAGGAAATGGGTTACCCCACTCGGATCAATGACCGCCTCACCAAGCGAGCGCTGGCGATGATCTACCGCCACGCGCCGCACAAATTCTCGTTGGCCATGACCGCCGGCCTCGAGCACTACACGGCGACCCTGGCCTCTCTGCTCCTCACGAATACCGAGGCACGCGCGCTACTCACCTCCGACGAGGTGCGGGGACTCCTGCTGTGGCACGCCTACGAGGAGGTCGAACACAAAGCGGTGGCGTTCGACGTCTACCGGACCATCGGTGGCAGCGAAGCTCTGCGTATCGGCACGATGCGCGGGATCCACATCACGTTCCTGGGGCTTGTCACCGTGTCCACGCTGGCGTCGATGCTCACCGATCGCGCCACGTACAACCCGGCTCGTCTTCTGCGAAGCGTGGCGGCTATGCGCACCAACCCGTGGATCAACCGAGATGTATTGCGCGAGTTGGGAACCTACACGCGTCGCGGGTTCCATCCCAGCGACAACCCCACAGATTATCTGCTCAAGACCTGGCGCTCGGAGTTGTTCGGCGACCAAGGTATTTTGACGGACAACCTCGTGGGTGGACGTCAGCGCCGCTCGGACCGCTGCTGAACGAGGGCCGTCGGTGGGTACCTGTGCTCGGGGCCAGAACGTCTTGTTAGCCTGGTTCTTTCATCGGTGAATTCGACTCGCCGACCCTGATGCATGAAGAAAGGTGCTCTCACCTGCGATAATCGTTCTTGCGACAGTCCGATTACGTCAGAGCGAGGGAGCACCTTTCTGGTGAGT
>NZ_JBPSDN010000064.1:0-8342 GCF_052036135.1 Gordonia marina | reverse complement strand
CGTCCCGCCCGTCGAGTTCGAGACCACCCATTGGGCATCCCACGAGGTCGCCCGCTACCCTGAAGACCAGGTTCCGATCGGAACCGGTTCCAGATAACCGAGCCTCCACCAAACCCGGGGCGCTTCAAACTTCTGGTAATCGGTCTTGTCGGCCCAGTTGCCTTCACCTTCGCCACCGGCCACACCGTTGAGCATGTACAGCACGGGCGCCGGGCGGCTCTGATCACGCGGGAGGAACACGTCGAGCGGAATATTCCGATCCATCGACGCCGAGTAGACCGTGAATCGCTGATGCTGCGGCCCGTTGTTCTCGACGCTGACGATTCGCGACTGCGCCGCCGACGCCGGGCCCGCCCCCAGCAGTCCGGTAGCGATCAGCAGCGCAGCGCAGAGCACGACGAAGGCTCTGACTTGTGACATTGCCGTTCCTTTCGGGATATTCACGCCGAACGATACTCGCATATTCATTGCCGTTCGGACGGTCCATCCAATCGGCGGCGCGGTCGCACCCGGTATGCCCGGTCGCACCCTCGCCCTGACCACTCAGTATGTGAATCGACGCGGTAGGCGCGTCGCGTTACGGACCATCACGATTTTGGTCCGATCAGATGACGGCCGAGGTCCGGTCCAATCAGTCTGAATCCCTTTGTGGACCCCATCGCCCCGTGCTCGACGTCGACGTCGATGTTGACGAAGTCACCGGACACCCGCTGCCGCCAGTATTCGGTGATGCGTTCGGGCCGTTCGCGACGAGCAGTGAAGAAGAGTACCGGCGCGTCCACCTCGCCCGGCTCGTGATCGGCGAGCAACTCGGCTCCCGCCGCAAAGGCATCGATCATCCGACGAGCCAGTCCAGTCAGGTCTGACACCTCGGCGAACTGAGCCGCGAGCGTCTCGTCGGCCGCCGATTCGGCGCCGTTGCCGCCACGCAACTGCTCCCAGTCGGCCCGGAGCTCGGCGACCAGCGCCGCATGCTCGACTGCGGAGACCTGTTCTTCGTATAGCGCGCCGGCAGCGGGATCCATCAGGCCCAAGAACGCGACCTCATCACCGTCGGCCCGCAGCTTCTGGGCGACCGCGAAGGCGATGACACCGCCCAGCGACCAGCCGAGCAGATAGTAGGGGCCCCGAGGCGTGACCCTGCGAATCTCGGCGATATAGCGGTCGGCAAACTCGTCGATCGTCGACAACCGATCCGTATCAGCGACGACGGCGGGGTCCTGCAGACCGTACACCGGACGATCGTCGAGATAGGGCAACAGGCCTCCGTACACCCAGGCGACACCGTTAGCCGGAGGAAAGCAGAACAACGGGGGCAGCTTCCCTCCGGTCCGCAGCGCGATCAGCACACCACTGGCATCGGAGCCACCCGATATCACCGACGCGAGATCCCGCACTGTCGGGTGCGAGAACAACCAGGGCAATTCGACGGTGCGGCCACTCGCCTGCCGCAGTCTGGCGGCGAGCCTGACTGCGGCGAGCGAACTTCCGCCTAGGTCGAAGAACGAATCCAGCGCGGAAACCTGGTCGACACCCAGCACCTCGGCGAAGGCTGCAGCGACGAGCTCTTCGACGTCGCCCTGTGGAGCCACGTACTCGGCGGCGAGCTGCTGCATGTCGATCGGCGGCAGTGCGCGGCGGTCGATCTTGCCGGCGGCGTTCAGCGGTAGCTCATCGAGCACGGACCACACAGTCGGCACCATGTAGCCGGGCAGCGCGCGTCCGAGGGCCGCCTTCACCTCATCGAGATCGATCGTCGCCGGCGAGATGTAGGCGGCGAGGTGTTCGCCGCCATCCGGCGCCGCTGTGACCGTCACGGCTGCGTGCACGACGCCGCGGACCCCGCCGATGACCGACTCGACTTCACCCAATTCGATGCGCTGGCCGCGCAATTTCACCTGGAAGTCGGTGCGCCCCAGGTACTCCAGTGCGCCGTCGGCATTCCATCGCACCCGGTCACCGGTCCGGTATAGGCGCTCGCCGGCCACCCCGTACGGGTCCGCGACGAAGCGCTCTGCAGTCAGCTCCGGCCGGGAGGCGTATCCGCGGGCCAGCTGGATGCCGCTCAGGTAGAGTTCGCCGGCCACACCGATCGGAACGGGTGCGAGCCTGGAATCGAGGACGAGCGTGCCGATGTTGACCACCGGCCGACCGATCGGGACCGCAGTGTCTCCCGGCAACACCGTTTGCGCTGTCACGTCGACAGCGGCCTCGGTGGGACCGTAGAGGTTCTCCAACCGCACCCCGGGGAGCTCGGCGAGAAGTGCTTGAGCATTCGCCGCAGTGAGCGCCTCGCCCGAGGTGACCACCATCCGCAGCGAATCGAGCGCCCGCACCGAGTCGCCGAGCACTTCGAGGAACACCGAAAGCATCGACGGGACGAAATGCACGACCGAGACGCTGCGTTCCGCGATGGCCTTAGCCAAATAGTGCGGATCCCGGTGGCCATCAGGCTCGGCGATGACCACGGATGCTCCGCACATGAGCGGCAGGAAGAGTTCCCACACCGAGACATCGAACGTGTACGGCGTCTTCTGCAGAATCCGATCAGACTCAGTTACGGCGTAGTCTTTCTGCATCCAGGAAAGCCGATTGACGATGCCGGCCTGCGTCACCGTAACGCCCTTCGGCCGACCGGTCGAGCCCGAGGTGAACAGCGTGTACGCTGCGTGATCGCCGGTCAACAGCGCCGACCGCTCATCGTCTGAGACAGGCGATGCAGTGAGGTCGGTCGTACCCGCGGCATCGACCTCGATCACCGCGCGGCCACTCTCGGCGCGCAATGCCTCCGGTCGCTCCGCGAGCGCGGCGACAAGAACGAGAGTCGCGCCGGATACGTCGAGCATGTACTCGATTCGGTCCGACGGTGCCGCTGTGTCGATCGGGACATATTGTCCACCTGCCGCGATCACCGCGTGCACAGCCACCAGCATCTCCAACGAACGCTCGATCACCACTCCGACTGCGACGTCGGGTCCGACGCCGGCCGCGATCAGTTCGCGTGCGAGTACCGCTACCCGTGCCCCGAACTCGCGATATCCGACCTCGCGATCGCCGACGATCACCGCTGTCGAATCAGGCTTCCGCAGGATCTGCCCGGCCAGCGTACTTGCCAGCGTCTCCGTGGGACCGTTCTCAGTCTCGGGCCCGGCGGACAACTCGAAAGCCCGGAATTCCTCATCAAGCGCCAGGAACGGGACATCGCCCACGGCCCGTGCCGGGAGACTGGTGAGCCCACTGAGCAGCGTCACGAATCGCTCAGCCAAGCGAGCGATCGTCGGTTGGTCGAACAGGTCGGTCGCGTACGTGATGGACCCGATCCAGCCTGCTCCTGGAGCTGAAGTCAGCACGGCGAAAGCCAGATCTAGCTGCGCAGCGACCAGCGGGGAATCTACCCCCGAGATGGACAGGCCGACAATATCGGCCTCAGCCTGCTGGACCGACGCACCAGGATCGAACGACAACATCACCTGCGCCAGCGGCGCGAATGCCTCACTGCGCACCGGATCGAGAGCGTCAACGACCACCTCGAACGGGACCTCAGCGTGCGCGAAGCCTGCGAGATCAACTCGGCTGACCACGTCTACCAACGTATCGAAGGGCATCCCCATATCGATCTGCGTGCGCAGAACGAGGGTATTGACGAACATGCCGATCAGGTGATCCAGCGCTGTATCTCCACGCCCTGCTACCGGGATCGCCACCGCGATGTCATTCGTCGCCGTCAAGCGGGCAAGCAGAACGCTCAGGGATGCGTGAACAACCATGAATGGCGTTACGCCGCGCTGGCGAGCCAGTGCGCTGACTCTGTCCGCCACGTCCGCGGGGATCGTGAACCTGAACTCCGCGCCGCGATGCGAGGCAACGGCCGGCCGCGGACGGTCGGTCGGCAATTCCAAGACGTCGGGCACGCCGGCGAGTTGATCACGCCAGTATCGGAGTTGGCTGGCCACTACCGAGGCCGGGTCCTCCGCCGAACCGAGCACCCGATGCTGCCAGATCGCGAAATCTGCGAACTGCACCGGAAGCGGAGCCAAGTCCGGAGCCTCACCCGCGGCACGCGCAGCATACGAGGCCACCAAATCCGTGACGAATGGCAAACGGGATTCGCCATCGGCAGCGATGTGATGCATGACGACGGCGAGTACGTACGCGTTCTCACCGGCCGGCCACAGCCGAATCCGCAGCGGCCAATCGGTGGTGACGTCGAACCCGGATCGACATGCTTCGTCCAGCAGCTCCATCGAATCGACGACGGCCCAGTCGACGCGGTCATCGATCTCTGCGATGGCCCCGACCTGTTGGAAGGGCACTCCGTCGATCTCGGGGAACGACGTGCGCAACACCTCGTGTCGCTTGACGACATCGACGACCGCGGCGCGCAGCGCCGATACGTCAAGCTCACCGCTGATCCGCAGCACCGCCGGAATGTTGTATGTCGGCAGCGACGGATCGAAGCGGTTGATGAACCACATACGCTGCTGCGCGAACGACAGCGGAATCATGTCCGGCCGCGGTATCACCGCCGTCACCGGCGGGAGGGCAGCAGCTCGGTCTGCTACCGCGGCGACCAGTTGCCGCACGGACGGTGCTTCGAAGACGTCTCGCACCGATACCTGCACACCCAGCGCCTCAGACACTCGCGATACCAGGCGCATGGCCGCCAGCGAGTTGCCGCCGGCGTCGAAGAACGATTCGTCCACCGACACCCGGTCCACACCCAACAGACCGGCGAACACCGCCGCCACCGTCTCCTCAGCAGCGGTCTCGGGAGCCACGTACTCGACGGCGACCGACTCCGGGGCGGGAAGCGACCGGCGATCGACCTTGCCTGCTGTATTGAGCGGCATCTCCGCCAATGCCACCCACACGGTGGGCACCATATACTTCGGCAGCTGCTTGACTAAGTGTCGAGCGATCACATCGGTATCAAGAGTCGCCGGTGCGACGTAACCGACGAGGTGATCGCCGGCCGAACCCTCGACTACCCGGGCTGCCGCATGTACGACACCCTCAACGGCAGCAATTGCCGATTCGACCTCCCCCAATTCCAGACGCTGACCACGCAACTTAACCTGGAAGTCGGTGCGGCCCAGATACTCCAGATCACCGGACTGCGCGCTGCGGCGCACCAGATCACCGGTCCGGTACAACCGCGCACCCCGCTCCCCGAACGGATCGGCGACAAAACGCTCCGCCGTCAGATCCGCACGAGATGCGTAACCACGCGCGGACTGCACACCCCCCAGATACAGTTCGCCCGCCACTCCGTCAGGTACCGGATGCAGACGGCCGTCGAGAACCAGGGCCGTCGTATTGGCCATCGGGCGACCGATCGGCACCACCTCGCCGACCTGATCGAGTACCGCCGACATCGTGTACACGGCAGCCTCAGTCGGACCGAACAAGTTGACCAACTCGGCCTGCGGGATCCGGCGCCGGGAAGCCTTTGCCACCGCCGGCGGCAACGCCTCCCCTCCCGAGAACAACACCTGCAGGTCCGGCAACAACGGCTCATCAGCGACCACGTCCAGGAACGCCGCCAGCATCGACGGCACGAACTGCACCACCGACACACCCGACTGAGTCATGACCTCCGCCAGATACGACGGATCACGCTCACCGTCGGCCTCAGCGACGACCATCGTCTGCCCAGCCACCAACGGCCAGAACAACTCCAGCACCGACGCATCAAAGGTATGCGGCGTCTTGAACAACAAACGCTGCTCACCTGCAGGTATGAACTCGCCGAACCATGCCACGAAATTGCGTACCGCTCCGTGTGTCACGGTCACGCCCTTGGGCACACCCGTCGAACCCGACGTAAACAGCGTATACGCCGCATCCTGCGGCCGAAGCGTAGTCAGGCGGTCGTCGGGATCGAGAACGGGCGCATTCGCCATCGGGATAGCGGCGTCGACCTCGACGACCGGCACACCCAATCCCATCACGAAATCTGGCTGCGGGGCCCGCGCACGGACAAGCACCGCGTCCACTCCGGCGATCGCCGCCATGTACTCAGCCCGGTCCGCTGGCGCATCGACCGCGATGGGGACGTACTGTCCGCCTGCGGCAATCACCGCGTGCACGGCCAGCACCAGCTCGACGCTGCGGTCCATCACCACACCCACGGCCGATCCCGGTTGCACTCCCATGGCGATCAACTGGCGAGCGACGGCGCCGACCCGCCCACCGAATTCACGGTAAGAAATGTGTCTCGGTCCGGAGATGAGGGCGAGAGCCTCCGGCACCCGGGTCGCCACCGCGGTCACCGCGTCGGCGATCGTCTCAGCCCGAACCGGCGACAACGGCCCCGCGGATTCGGCGAGTACCGTCTCCTGCTCGGTCTCGTCAAGCCAGGCGGTGTCGCCCACGGGCGTATCGGGGGCGGCGACCAGACTGCCGAGTAGCCGGACGAAGCGCTCGCCGAACAGATTGATCGACGAGCGATCGAACAGCGCCGTCGCAAAGGTCAGCACACCCGTCCAACTCGCATCGGTATTCGTCGACACCGTGAGATTCAAGTCCATCTGAGCTGGCGCGCCGACCTCACCGAAAGGCTCGACGGTGAAGTCCGCGAACTGCACCGCAGCGTCGGGTCCGGCAACCGGGTCAACGGACAGGATCACCTGGACGAGCGGTGAGAAAGCCTCGCTGCGAACCGGGTCGAGTGCATCGACGATTGATTCGAAGGGGACCTCTGCATGCGCAAATGCTTCGATGTCGGCGGCGCGAGTACGCTCCATCAACCTGGTGAAGCTCTCGCTCGGATCCACCGCGGTGCGGAGCGCCAAGGTGTTGACGAACATACCGACCAGGGCACCCAGATCACGCGGTCCGCGTCCGTCGATAGGCGTGCCGATGACGATGTCGCGGGAACTGGACAGACGCGCGAGCAGCACCGCGAACACCGCATGGAGAACCATGAACCTGGATGCGCCCGTCCGGGACGCGAACGCGTCGACGCCGCGCGCAACCTCGGCCGGAATCTCAAAGCTGAGTCGCTCGCCCGTCGGCGAGAACACCGGCGGGCGCGGCCGGTCGGTCGGGAGGCTGATCACGTCCGGAACTCCCGCCAGCGTCCGCGTCCAGTAACCCAGTTGCTGGCCGATCAGCGACGACGTATCCGTGGGCGAGCCGAGCACTCTGTGCTGCCACAACGCATAGTCCGCGTACTGAACCGGCAACGGCGTCCACTCCGGAGAAGTGCGCAGGCTCCGTGCCAGGTACGCCGTCATCAGATCCGCGACCATCGGGCCATACGATTGCCCGTCGAAGGCGATGTGGTGCACGACGACCGCCAGTACCACTGCATCATCGCCTTCCACCAGGAAACGCACCCGGATGGGCATTTCGCGGGTGACCTCGAATCCACGGCCGAGGTCGGCAAACAGCTGCGCCGCGGAGGCAACACTTCGCATGTCGATCCGGGTGCTGGCATCACCGGCGGCGAGCACCACCTGGTGCGGCACACCGCCATGCTCGGGGAAGATCGTCCGCAGCACCTCGTGACGGGACACCACATCGATCACGGCCTGCCGCAGGGCACCGACGTCGACCGCACCGCGGAGCCGGAACACCCCTGGAATGTTGTATGTCGCCGCAGACGGATCCAGACGATTGATGAACCACATCCGCTGTTGCGCATACGAGAGCGGCACGCTGTCGGGCCGCGGAACAACGCTCGTCACCGGCGGAAGTGCGCCGCCGCGCCCCCTGGCGACAATGGTCAGCTGACGGACCGACGGGGCCGCGAAGATGTCGGCAATGGACAGATCGATATCCAGCGCCTTGCCCGCCCGTGCGACCAGCCGCATCGCGCTCAGTGAGTTACCGCCCGCATCGAAGAACGACTCGGTAACACCGACCCGCTCCACCCCGAGAACATCAGCAAACACACCAGCAAGTACCTCTTCGGCCTCACCGTCGGGTGCCACGTACTCGGTCACGGTCGACGACAAATCCGGTGCAGGCAACGCCCGACGATCCAACTTGCCCGCACTGTTAAGCGCCACCTCATCGAGCAACATCCACACACTCGGACGCATATACTCCGGCAACACCGCCGCCACATGCCCCTTGACAGCGTCAAGATCCACCGACACCGGCGACACATAACCGACCAAGAACTCGCCACCAGCGGGCGCCACAGCCACAGTCGCCGCCGCATGCACCACACCCGGCGCACCGGCAATCACCGCCTCAACCTCACCCATGAATCACCCCAGGTTTGATGCCGCTCCTTTCTGAGTCCCATCAGGAAGGATGACAATCATGCCCAAGAAGATCGATCCCGCCGTCCAGGCCCGTGCTGAGCGCCTGTGGCGCGAGCACGGCGCCGA
>NZ_JBPSDN010000063.1:0-8866 GCF_052036135.1 Gordonia marina | reverse complement strand
CTACACGGCTACCTCGACGACCTCCCGCCCACCGAGTTCGAAGGGAGGTTCTACGCTACCCAGCAGGGCACCCAGGCCCTGGTTGAAATCAAATGACCAGAGCCTCCACCAGACCCAGTGCGGTTCACCCAGTAGTCGAGCCGCGGCGTCGATCGCGGACGGCCAGTCCATCGCCGCATCGTCGGCGTAGTCGCTCACGACCTTCACCAGCCGGATCGGCACCCCGAACTCGCCGCAGACGTGGACCAGAGCCGCGGCCTCCATGTCGACCAGATCGGCGCGCGCCGCGAGGGCGGTGCGCACGACGTCGTCGGTGACGAAGGTGTCACCCGTGGCGAGTACCGATCCATCGCCGCCCGGCAGGCGCCAGGTATCGCGGACCGGGTAGCCGAGGGCCGAGAGTTCACGGGCGGAGATGTCGTGCTCGATCACCGTCGACGGCACGTACAGACCGCCATGGTGCGGGTGCAGGGCTCCGGCCGTACCGATGTTCACCACCCGGCGGTAGCGACCGGGCGCGGCGGCGAGACGCGTCGCCAGCGCCGTCGCCGAACGCACCTTGCCCAGACCGGTGATCAGAACCTCGGCGCCACCCGGCACATGCGCGGCCTCCGCCCGGGTGGCCGCGACCACCAGCACGCCGTCGGTCGCTCCGCTCGCCCCGACACCCCCCGTCGCTTCGCTCGCCCCGGCCATCCGGGCGATCAGTCGCGATTGCCGGCGGGCGCCGACGCCTGCGAGCCCGCGTCACCGGTCGCCGGGTCACTCACCGCACTGAGCCGCTGAAGGTAGTCGAACCGGTTGTTCGCGATCCGCATGACGATCTCGTAGGGCAGCGCGAACTTGCGCGCCCACCAGTAGCCGAAACGGGTGTCGAACGAGGTGTAGACCATGAACTTGTTGCGCACCACGCCCTTGCAGATCGACTTGGCCGCGGACTCGGGTGTCACGGCGATCTTATGGAAGCCCTGGATCTGCTTCTGGATCGCCGGGTTGTCGCGGTCCAGGCCGGCGATCTCGACGGTGTCGACCAGCGGCGTGGCCACCCCGCCCGGGCAGACCAGGCTGACGCCGATACCGTGCCTGCGCAGATCGAACCGCAGCACCTCGGAGACCCCGCGGATCCCGAACTTGGAGGCGCTGTACGCCGCGTGCCAGGGCAGAGCCAGCAGCCCGGCCGCCGACGACACGTTGACCAGCTGCCCACCGGTGCCGCGGCGCACCATCGGCGGTACGAAGCACTCGATGATGTGGATCGGGCCCATCAGATTGATGTCGACCATCCGGCGCCACTGCCGGTGCTGCAACGTCTCGACGGTGCCCCACGCCGACACCCCGGCGACGTTCATCACCACATCCATGACGCCGACCTCGGCCGCCACGTCACGCGCAAAGGCGGCGACCCAGTCGTAGTCGGACACGTCACCTGCGCGGTGGTACAGCACCGTGCCGCCGTCGTCCTTGATCGCGGCGACCACCTGGTCCAGCGCGCCGGTCTGCACATCGGTGAGCACCAGCGCACCGCCCTGCCGGGCCACCTCGAAGGCCGTCGCCCGGCCGATACCGCTGGCGGCCCCGGTGATCAGTACGGTGCGGCCGCGGAAACTCGGCACCGGGGTCGGCATGTACACGAGGTCACGGAGGGTCTTCAAAGACGGCAGTGGCAAGCCCATGCCTCGACTGTAGTGGCCCCGGTCACCGTGCGGCCACCGGCCACCCGCGAGCTATCGGGTCAGATCGGCAACTTCCCGCCGAAAACGGCGTACACGACGGCGAGCATCGCCTTGAGGACCTGCGACGAGACGTCCGAGCCCTGCGCGGCCAGGATCGATTCCGCTTCGGCGAGGCTCGACGCCTTCGAAAGCTGCTCGATCAGCGGACCGACCGCCGAGAGGGCGGCGAGATCGGACATGTCGCTCGCACCGGTGTCGGCGCCCGTGCCCTCGCCGGGGGCGAGCGGCACCGGGTTCGGCGCCGGGGCGGTCGACAGGTAACTCGTGATTCCGTTGGTCACCGCCATCGCGTAGCGGGTGTCGCCCGCCGCCGACGACAGCTCGCGGGCCTCGGCCGGGTTCGAGAGATTGCCCATCTCGAGGAAGACGAGCGGCACTTTGGTCAGGTTGGCGCCGGCGATGTCGCTGCGCGTCTGGATGCCGTCGGCGATACCGCCGTAGTTCGCCGGGGTGAAGTTCGCGCGCTTGAGGGCATCGCGCATCGCCTCGGTCGCCTGGCGTCCCCGGCCACCCTGCACCGACGTCACCGTCGCGTCGGGCACCGGCAGGGCCGGCACGATCAGATGGAAACCGGACTTCCCGGCGTCGGCCCCGGCACTGGTCGAATCCGCGTGCAGGCTGACGGCGAGATCGGCGCCGGACGCGCTCGCCGCGGCGGCGCGCTCATCGACGCAGCCACCCCAGCCGGTGTCGTTGTTGCGGCTCAGGATCACCTTGGCGCCCTCGCGTTCCAGCCCGGCCTTGACCAGCTGCGCGACGTTCCAGTTGATGGTGTGTTCGGTCATGCCGGTCACCGCCGTCGCGCCGGTGGTCTGGCAGTCCTTGGTCCCACCGCGACCGTCCGGCACCTGCTTGGTCAGCGAATGCCCATCGGTCCCGCCCTGGTGCCCGGGATCGAGAAACACCGTGCGGCCCGTCAGCGAACCGGCGGCGGGCGTCGGTGCGACGGGGTCGGCCGCGGCTGGGGCGACGACGGCACCGGTCGCGAGCACGCCGGTCGCCGCGACGCACATCAGCGTGCGGGCACGACGACGGACAGAGAGTACAGACATGAGAACATCCTCCAGATCACCAGCGATCACACTGGTCACTTCTGTAACAAGTGAATCAGCGCACCGCGATACCTGGCAACTCGATCCCGGCCACCAGCGGGAAATCGTTAGTCGGCTGTGACCACGTGCCGGGTCAGATGCAGGATCCCGTGCTCGTCCCCGGGGTCGGCGGGCGTCAGCACATCGTCGAGCGCGATCCGCGCGGCCTCGGTGTCGAGTCCGGCACCGATCACCACCAATGACGTCCGCGGCTCGCCCGCCGGCCACGGTCGCACACCGACCCGCACGAAGCCGCCGACCGCATGTACCTCATAGGCGTGGCCGCGGTGGCCGGGAAGGTCGACGAACGCCAGGCCTTTGCAGCGATAGGCGCCGGCGGGCGGGCGTTCCAAGAAGTGGGCGAGCCGGCGCGGGTCGACCGGCCGCGGGTCGTCGAGCGCGACCGATTCGAACGCGTCATGCAGGTGCTCGTGGTGTCCGTGATGGTCGTCGTGCTCGATCAACAGGTCGCCGATGGTGAGTTGCCGCGGCCCGTCGTCGGCCGACACCCCCGACGATTCGACGAGCAGTCCGGGATCGATGGCGCCGCCGACCACCGGCAGCATCGGCGCCGTCGGATTGAGCGCGGCGAGTCGTGCACCGGTCGCCTCCAGTTCGCCCGCGGAGACCAGGTCGGCCTTGTTGCCCACCACCAGATCCGCGATCGCGATGTGCTCGGCTACCGCCGGATGAGCGTCGAGCGTGGCGGCCAGTTGCGGCAGGTCGACGACGTAGATCAGCCCGCCGTAGGCGACCCGCTCGTCCCGCGCGGCCAGCACCATCCGGACCAGCGCTCGCGGCTCCGCGATGCCGCTCGCCTCGATAACGATCGCGTCGACCCCGGACGCCGCCAGCTCGGCGAGCGCCTCCCCCAGCCCGTCGGCGTCGGTGGTGCAGCAGATGCAGCCGTTGGTGAGGTTCAGCGTCCCCGCCGACCGGCCCGACACCAGGAGCGCGTCGATGTTGACCGCACCGAAATCGTTCACCAGCACGCCGAAGCGCCGCCCGTCGGCGTGCCGCAGGAGATGGTTCAGCAGCGTCGTCTTCCCCGCCCCGAGGAAGCCGGCGAGAATCACCACCGGAACCGGCCGGACGGCGGCCCCGCTCACGCCGAGACCGGGCGGCAACTCGCGCACAGCACGGCGAGATCCCGGCCGAGACGATCGGGATGATTCGCGATCCGATTGGTCGGCGATCCACATTCGGCGCATTTCCCGATCACCGCGGCGCGCGGCGAGAAATCGATACTCATTCGCTCGTCGAAGACGTAGAGCGATCCCTGCCAGAGACCGTCGTCGCGATACCGCTCGCCGTAGCGGACGATCCCGCCGTCGAGCTGATACACCTCCCCGAAACCACGATTGCGCAGCAACGCGGTGAGGACTTCACAGCGGACGCCCCCGGTGCAGTACGTCACCAGCGGCCGGTCCTTCAGATGATCCAAGGCGCCGCTATCGATCAGCGGCACGAAATCGCGGGTGGTGGTCACCGGCGGAACCACCGCCCCGGCGAATCGGCCGATCTCCGCTTCTATCGCATTTCGGCCGTCCAGGAATACGACCTCGTCACCGCGTTCCTCGATCAGCCGGTGCACTTGTTCGGGCGACAGCCGCGGACCGCCACCGATCACGCCATCGGCGTCGACCCGCACCTCGTCCGGCACGCCGAAAGTGACGATCTCCGGGCGGACCTTGACACTGAGCCGAGGGAAATCCGTGCCCGTTCCCGGCGACCATTTGATGTCCGCATCGGCGAACGGGCCGTAACCTCGTGTCGCTCGCACATAGCGTTTGACGTCGGGCAGATCGCCACCCACTGTCGCGTTGATCCCGTGAGGTGACACGATGATCCTGCCGCGCAATCCCAGCGACTCGGCAACGGCGAGCTGCCACAGGCGGATCGCCTCGGGGTCCGGGAGTGGCGTGAACACGTAGAAGAGCACGATCTTGGGAGTAGCCACGGTGCCAGGGTACGGATTCGCCCGGAAAGTCGCCGCCGCCGCCCTCGGCGGAGCGGTCCTGTTCACGGTGACCGGATGCGGTCTTCTCGGTGACGACGGCGGCAAACCGGCGGCCATCGTGATCCCGTCGAAAGACGCGCTGACCACCGAGTCATCGCCACCGACCCTTTCCGAATCGACCTCGGTGAGCCGCCCGCAGCGCTCGTACACCATCGCGCCGGGTGACAGCTATCGGGCGGTGATCGACGACGCCCCGCACGTCGGCGTCGGCGACTTCCATCTCGGCGCCACCACGCCGACCGGCGATCGCGCCGACAATCTGTCCGGCGTGCACTTCTCCACCCCGGACCGTTCCGTGGTCTGCTCGACGGGCAACAACGGCGCCGACGCGCTGGTGTGCTCATCCAGCGAAGTGCGCGGCACCGCGACGCCGCCGGCGGGCACTCCCGCCGGATGCGACTGGAGCCGCGATCTGGTGGTGCTCAATTCCGACAGTCTCTCGGCCGGCGCCTGCGCCAATCTCTATCCGGTTCTGTATCGTTCGCACATCCTGGAGTTCGGTACCGCGCTCTCCGCCGACAGTTTCAGTTGTCTCAGCGACGTCGACGGGCTGTACTGCCTGGAATCGGCGTCGGACCGGGGATTCGCCCTCACCCGAAGCGGCTATCGGGAAATCCAGGGAAACGATCGTGCACCCGTCGCGCTCCGCGGTACCGCATCATCCACGGATACGACTTCACCCAGTCCGACACGCTGAAATCGGCTGTTATCGGACGCCTTGTTCCATCGCAATACGATTGTTTTGTACACTCGCCGGTGAGGGGATATAAAAGCGAACGTCATCGCACCGACAGACAGAGGGAACGCATGGCCAAGAAGACCAAGATTCAGATCGTCGACGACATCGACGGCGCCGAACTCGACGACTACGAAACCGTGCGGTGGAGCCTCGACGGCAAGAGCTACGAATTCGACACCTCGCCGGAACACGCCGCTGAATTCCGCGACGCGGTGGCGACCTATGTCGCCGCGTCTCGGGTGATCGGTGGCCGCAGCACCCGCCGCGCATCGGCTGCCAAGTCGGCCGATACCCGCGCGATTCGTGCCTGGGCCAGCGAGAACGGCCACTCGGTGAGCGACCGCGGCCGCATCCCGGCCGACATCATCGCCGCCTACGAGGCCGCGCATTGAAAGCACGCTTCCGCTGACTCGGGCCCCGCGACGATCCGTCGCGGGGCCCGAGTCGTCCGGCGACCGATACGGGCGGGCCCCGGGGCCGACCGCCAGGGGCGGGCGGCACGAAATGAGCACTTTCGGCCGCGATGATTTTTATTGCGAGCGGCGGCGCCGCGGCCGATAGGGTTACTCCTCATGTCCCTGCAGATACTCCGCCGGCGGGTACTGGCACTGATCCTCGTCGCATTCAGCGTCCTCGCCCTCGCCGCATGCGGCTCGGGTGACGGCAAGAACAAGGACGGCCTGTGCGCCCCGCCCGGCATCAAATCCGCCGCGGCCGCGCCGCAGAACCTGAACACCTCCGAGCAGGCCGTCGACCAGTACACCACCGCGGGCACACTGCCGCTGGACCAGATCGACGTCGCCAAGCTGAACCTGATCGATCCGGGCACGCTCACCGTCGGCACCCTCTCCGACGCGCCGCCGAGCATCTGCCTCAACTCCGCAGGTACCTACACCGGCTTCGACAACGAGCTCCTCAAGGCCGTCGCCGCCAAGCTCGGCCTGAAGGTGAAGTTCGTCGGCACCGAATTCGCCGGGCTGCTGTCCCAGGTGGCCAATCACCGCTTCGACGTGGGATCGTCGTCGATCACCACCACCGAGGACCGCCGCAAGACCGTCGGCTTCACCAACGGCTACGACTTCGGGTACTTCTCACTGGTCGCCTCGCAGACCGGCGCGATACGCGGCTTCTCCGACCTGACCGGCGGGCAGCGGATCGGCGTCGTCCAGGGCACCGTGCAGGACGACTACGTCACCAACACGCTGAAGCTGAACCCGGTCAAGTTCCCGGACTACGCGACGGCCTACGCCAATCTCAAGAGCGGTCAGATCGACGCCTGGGTGGCCCCCAGTCAGCAGGCCGAGGGCGCCATTCAGTCCAGCGACGGCATGGCCATCCTCGAGGACACCTTCAGCGTCAACAACTTCGTCGGCTGGGCCACCCCACGCGGTGACCAGCCGCTGATCGATGCGCTCAACAGCGGCCTGGACGCGGTGATCGCCGACGGCACCTGGGCCAAGCTGTACACCAACTGGGTGCCGCGCGAACTGCCCGCCGGCTGGAAGCCCGGCTCCAAGGCCGCGCCGATGCCGCAGCTGCCCGACTTCCGGCAGATCGCCGCCGACAACGCCACCAACCCGCAGTCGGAGACCGTCGCCAAGAAGGGCACGCTGGCCCAGCTGGGAGACACGTTCTTCAACTGGGAGCTGTACCGCAAGGCCTTCCCCGATCTGTTCAAGACGGGTCTGCCGAACACGATCATCCTGGCCCTGGTGTCGGGCGTCGTCGGCACCCTGGCGGGCATGCTGCTGGCGGTGGCCGGTATCTCCCGGACACGCTGGCTGCGCTGGCCGGCCCGCGTCTACACCGACGTGTTCCGCGGGCTGCCCGCCGTCGTCGTCATCCTGCTCATCGGCCTGGGCATCGGGCCGCTGGTCAAGAACGTGACCGGCGGCAACCCGTACTGGCTCGGCGCACTCGCCCTGGCATTACTGGCGGCGGCCTACATCGGCGAGATCTTCCGGTCCGGAATCCAGAGCGTGGAGACCGGCCAGATGGAAGCGGCCCGCGCCCTCGGCTTCTCGTATTCGCGCTCGATGGCCCTGGTGGTGATCCCGCAGGGCGTGCGGCGCGTGCTGCCCGCCCTGATGAACCAGTTCATCGTGCTGATCAAGGATTCGTCCCTGATCTACTTCCTCGGTCTGCTCGCCAGCCAGCGGGAGTTGTTCGCCGTCGGCCGCGACCTCAACGCGAACACCGGCAATCTCTCCCCGCTGATGGCGGCCGGTCTGATCTACCTGCTGCTGACCATCCCGCTGACCCATCTGGTCAATTACATCGACAAGCGTCTGCGGACCGGAAAGGCCTGAGATGAGCTCCCCCACTCCGGCGAACGCCCCGGAACCCGAAACCACCGAGGTGATCCCGCTCGCCGCACCGAGCCCGGTGTCGCTCACCGGCACCGGCCTGCACCTGGCCTTCGGCGACAACCAGGTGCTGCGGGGCGTCGACATCCACGTCGACGCGGGCACGACGACCACCGTCATCGGCCCGTCCGGCTCGGGCAAGTCGACGCTGCTGCGCGTGCTCAACCGTCTGCACGAACCGCAGGCCGGCGACATCCTGATCGACGGCCGGTCCGTCCTGCACGACAACCCGGATGAGCTGCGCCGCCGTATCGGCATGGTCTTCCAGCAGTTCAACCTGTTTCCGCACATGACCGTCGCCGAGAACATCTCGCTCGCGCCACGCAAGCTGCGCAAGCTCGGCAAGGACGAGGCCCGCGATCTGGCGCTGGCGCAGCTCGACGCCGTCGGGCTCAAGGAGAAGGCCGATGTCCGGCCGTCGACGCTGTCCGGCGGCCAGCAGCAGCGCGTCGCGATCGCCCGCGCGCTCGCCATGAAGCCGGAGATCATGTTCTTCGACGAGGCCACCAGCGCGCTCGACCCGGAGCTGGTCAAGGGTGTGCTGGCGCTGATGACCGAACTGTCCCGCGAGGGCATGACGATGGTCGTGGTGACCCACGAGATGGGTTACGCGCGCAACGTCTCCGACAACGTGCTGTTCATGGACGGCGGTGTCGTCGTCGAGACCGGCTCCCCGGAGCAGTTGTTCGACGCGCCGTCGAGCGAGCGCCTGCAGACCTTCCTGTCCGAGGTGCTCTAGCCGCGGGGCGGGTGGTCTCCACTCCGGTCAACCGGCAAGGACTCCGCTAGGTGTACTTCCCCGTGAGGTTGTGAACGCGGGCTGAGGGGACGAGGCCGCCGATCCCGGTGTGGGGTCGGTGGTGATTGTAGTGGTGCAGCCAGTGCTGGTAGGCCGCTGCGCGTTCGGTGTCACTGGT
>NZ_JBPSDN010000062.1:0-9315 GCF_052036135.1 Gordonia marina | reverse complement strand
GCCCGTGAAACCCGGCCGTGATCCGGCGGCAACCGGCCAGCCTGTCGTACCCGAACCGCAAAATCAGCCCTGCCGCAATCAATCCGAACCGCTCAGGCAGGGATAGGCACCGGATGAAAGATCGAGGCTAATGGCCCGCCGGATCCGACGACCCCCCCGCACCGCCGGTCCCTGAGGGGGATCTCGGACCACTGCGCCACCTCCTGGCCTGCCGCGAACAAGACCGCCTCGACCGACTCCGTGAAGCCGACACCATCATCGGATGGTACGACTTCAGCCCGCAGATCGACCAGACTGAACGCCGCCTCGCCGCGATCGTGGCCGGCGAGTCCGTGGAGTTCCCTCGCTGTGAAGTTCCGCAGGAGGTCCTGGTAGAGAGCGGCGCCCGACTACTACTACTCGAAGGTGACGCTCTGACGGGGGAAGTGATCAGATCCAGCACACCATGATGGCAACGCGCAGTAGTTTCTTGCTGGTGACCGTCTATGGAGAAGCCGATAGGCCACGAGTCCTCTACATACGCGGACCGGCGTCGAGGCAGGACCACGAATCTGTGCTTCGGCCGCTGGTCGGCAACCTACATGTCAATTTGGCAGACGGCGTGTTCAACGCGCGAACGATCGCCGTCCGGTGGCCGAGCTGGGACGCAGTAGTGCTCGTCGGATGCGTCGCCGTGGAGGGTCTTCCAGATCACTTGCGGGTGCTTCAGGTAGGAGGCATACCGGTCGGATCATGGAAGGGATTCATCAACTCCTCAAGCGCTGCACGGGAGGCGACAGCCCTCGGCGAGGAGCTAGATGTACCCGAGGGTCTCGAACCCGAGTCGAGGCTGTTGATCAAGTCGTCGGTGCTGCCACTGATCCGGGAACAGCTACCGCCTCGACAATGTTGGCGGTTGCCCGAGTCGGCGGAGGAAGGCGCCCGTGCTACGACCGCTACGTTCCTCAGCGATCTCGATGGGCATATGTTTGCTGCCCGCTATACCCCCGACTTCGGACCTGATGATGTTGTGTACCTGCCTCAGGGGGTCGATGATGACCCCGAGGCGATCAAGGCCTGGGCGGTGTGGTGTCTCACTCAGTGGTCGGAGGCTGACTCGGACCGATTCCCGGAACTGCCGGATTGGCGCAATGACCCGGAGTGGAGGTTTCCGGCCGAACGGGCAGCAGCCGAGCAGGTCGACACCGCGAAGCGTGCTTTGGAGACCGCGATCGCGACCCACGAGGCCGCGGTTAAGAACGCCGAGGCGGAGCTCTATGACGTCGCGGCACAGGTAGATGCGACGTGGCGCCGGCTGTTGACCTCGACTGGCGACGACCTCGTCGGCATTGTGGCGACGGCTTTCGAACGCCTTGGGTTCTCGGTGACGAACATGGATGACGCTGGGACTAGAGAGAAGCGGGAGGACCTGCGTGTCGAGGAAGGCGACTGGCTCGCTCTTGTCGAGGTCAAGGGCTATGCGAAGGGCGCTTCGCCGAGAGACTTGCACCAGCTTCACCGATTCGCAGGGCTCTTCGTGCAGGAGACGAAAGGAGAGCGCCAGCAGGATTCTCTCTGGTATGTCTGCAACCAGTTCCGAGAGAGGGATCCACGGCATCGCCGCGAAATCCTGCGAGGTCAGGATGACGACGTGAACGGCTTCGCAGATTCCCGAGGGTTGGTAATCGATACACGGGCCCTGTACAGGCTCATACGTGACGTCGACGCAGGCAAGCGCCAAGCGGACGAAGCACGTCAGCTGCTTTTTGCCGGCGTCGGCCGGTTCTCCTATCAGCCGCTGGATTGACTCGGTCAACCCCCTTCAATATCAATATGTACGTGCAGTCCCGATCGTTTGCCGAGTGCGTGCCGTCAACTTTGAACGATATCGTGAAACGTTTATTCTTTGGTCCAGACTTTGCGGTGCGTACCGGCAAGGCGCGCGCTCACCAATCGGGCGGCTTATGCCAGCGCCCAACGGTCTCGGGCATTTGATTTCGGTAATAGTGGCCCGGCGACAGTTTGGCCCACCAGTGGCGACCAGGCCCCTCGGAAGCGGAACCGCGCAGCGCACCCGCAAGTTGCTTGGTGCCAGGGTTCACCGTTCCGAGGGGAACTAGGGCCCGGACTATTCGCAAAGGCAACGCCAGGTCGGAATCGTTCGAGATCACGATGGCGGCGTTGACCTCACCGCTGAGCACGTCTGCGAGAAGATGTGCTGCGACGTTGACGTCGGACCCTTTCTCCTCGCGCATGCGTACCCGCGCTAAGTACATAGTCCCGTCTTCCTTCTGCCAGATCGGTAGTCCTGGAGGGAGCGTGTGCCCACCGGGTCGAATGATCTCTGCCCGCCCTGAGTTCGCTTCCTTCGCGAGCGGTGCAATCTTTGGCCATGCGACATAGCGGCCAAGCTCCAGCACATCGATTGAGCCGTGCGCCCGAAGAGCCCTCAGATACACATTCTGATCGCTGTGAGCACCGTAGTCATCCTTAGCATCTACCTTCGCTGTGCAGTACACGACCCGTGATATCTCGGCGCCGTCCCATCCGCACAACTCGGAGGCTAACCCCCTGACATCCAACCAACGCCAGCCCGGTGTACTCCGCCCGCAGTGATTCCGCATGCCGTAGTACAGGTTGAATGCATCGACGTAGACTCCCACCTTCATCCCTTGAAGGTAGCCGCTCGAAGTCAGGAATGTGACAGATGTGACTGCTGTTGTTGACAGCTCCCGGCCCCTGCGTCTACCTTGGGAAGCACCCACCCAGCCCTCTTAGGGCTGGGTCTTTTTCTGCCCTATCAGTAAGGCATGCTCGCCCAAGGGCGGCGTACGTGCGTCTCCGCTGCGCCCGGGCCGAACCCGACCTACCTGTCACACTTCCGTCATCCTGTGACGATTATCAGATATTGTCGTCACATGGAGAAGAAGTGTGACACTTGCGGGTCTGAGTTCTCGCCGGCGCGTGCTGACGCTCGGTACTGCTCAGGCCGGTGCCGCACGATCGCCTACCGCAAGCGCAACGAGCCTGAGCGCGCCCCGCGTAAGCGGCGGCCGCTGCCTGACGCGTTCTGGAAGGGCGCGTTCGACTTGGAGCGCCGGGTGGAGTCGCTGGGCCGCCTGGTCGCAGACGATCGGTTCGGCCGGAACCGGGAGGTTGTCTCGCAGATGAACCGCGGCTCGCTGGTGCGGGTCCGCGATCGGCTCGATCAGATCATCGCTGATCTGTCACACGACGAACCGGCTGTAACGGTTACGTCGGTTGATGATGACGCGCCGCGGCCGTTCAGGAAGTCCGATACCGAGATGCTGGACGAGATCACCAGCTCGATCGCCAACTATGCCGATCTGGTGCAGTACGTCCGCCCGGGCGAGGTTCCCGTGGAAGAGGCCGTGACGATGGCCTCGAAGGCTCGGGTCGCCTGGCAGGCGATCGACCGGCGCCTCACGAACATCATCACACCGAGTCGTCATAGGCTGACGACTCGGTGACGTGCTGAGCGTACCGTTGGTGGCGGTCGCACAAGCATAGGTGGCGCCGGTGTCTGAGAGGTCGCGCAGTGAGCGCAACGACGCCCTGCGGAACTACGAGAGTCTCTGCTGGAGACTCTATGAGCTTCGCAGGGTGGGGCTTCAGCGAACGTTGACCGCGAGCGAAAGTCAGCAGATCGAGCAGGCCGAAACGCAGCGCACCACGCTCGTCAGCCGCTACCCAGACATTGCCTTCGGTCGCGACAAACCCGACGCGAAGCCAGAGCCTAAGCGCGGCAAGCCCAAGCCCAAGCCCAAGCCCAAGGCCGAGGCCGAGCCCAAGAAGCGAGACACGTACTGGCCCTCGCGCGATGACCGTTTGCCAGCGCGTAGACACTCAGAGCGGGGAATCTACGCAGTGAAGGGCATCCAGTCGCTGACGAGCGGGGGACTGCCGAACTCGAACCGAAGAAGGCACTGACAGCGATGACGATACGTCGGCCTCATCCGCCACCGATGCGCGCCGTCTTGGGAGACGCAGGCCTCACCATGACGCGCCCGACGTGCAGTTCGTAGCGGACACCTATCGGTGGCAGAAGTTGGTTCCCCATCGCCGGAATCGACCCACGGACCATGCTCATTTACCGCGTCAGACCACGACCAGCGGCCCGACCAGTGACCGGTCGAGCTTGGGTGTGGCACCACGATGCGGGCCCTGCGGTGGTGGCTCCGAGTCCAGGTCGGAGACTGAGCTACTGGACTGCCAGCTGGTTTACGACGGGCTGTGCTGAGAACGTCGGCAACGGCGGTCGGATCGGTTGCGTGCGTGCCCCCGCGGGAATCGAACCCGCGAGGTGAGCAGAACTGCTCACCTGACCGTCAGGGCTGATCGGTCAACGGGGCAAACGTGGCGCGGGCTGGTCGATCCGGCTGGCCACGTCGGCGAAGTACACCAGCGCGGCCGCGAGCTGACGAGCCTCACCCGGCGTGAGCGCGATGTCGGGGTCATCGGATCCGTGGAGGTACAGGCCGATCACGTTGTTCAGCCTGTTGTGCAGCGGCACCAGATCGGCGGGAATCTCCCCGTGGATGTACTCGGAGTTGGCCTCGACGTAGACCGTGCGCGGCTGACCGTCGGCGGCGATGCCGTCAGCGGCGACCGAGATCGACCGGCACCAGCGGCCGTGCTCGGCAGGATCGGCGCCGCTGGCCGGGATCTCTCCGTCTAGCGCCTGATCGCAGTACGTGGCGCACCAGCCGTAGTAGCTGACTGTTTCCTCGCTCATGCCGCACCTCCAGGCACAACGGTCAGCGTGGGCCCGGTCAGGCGTGCGCACACCGTCTCCAACGCCTCGACCACCAGCAGCAGATCCGCGGTGGTCATCGTGGCCGGATTGAACTCGGCGACGGCCGCGGTGAAGCGGGCCAGGACCTCGGCGCGGCTCACGAGATCACCTCGACGTCGACGTCGGCGAGCTGCTGTCCGCCGGGGCCGACCAGGTATCCCCACGACCCCGAACCGGTCGGCAACCAGTACGTGCCCTCCGGGTATCGGTCGCCGATCAGCCGGTGAATGGCGTCGTACGGTTCACCGCTGTAGTCGTAGCGCTCACTCGTCCGGCCGGCCGGGTACACGTGCAGCGTGGTGGTGCTCATGACGGCGCTCCGGCGTACCAGCCCAGATCGAGCACCAGGTGCGCGAGGAGATAGAACGCGCCGTAGACGGCGAGCGTGCCGGCCCCGATCAGGGCCGCGGATAGGATGTGATGACGGTGCATCGGAATTGCCTCCGGTGTGTCCGAGGCCCTGGTCAGCGGTGCAACGCTGAACCGGGGCCGTTCTTGTTCGGACGGCTACCGTCTGGCATGTATCTGGCATAGGCGCCGAGGTGGCGGCCAGAAACCGTATCTGACCTGCTACCTCTTGGTGCTCCCGGCAGGATTCGAACCTGCGACACCCGCTTTAGGAGAGCGGTGCTCTATCCCCTGAGCTACGAGAGCGGGGACTGGCGGAAGTCGTGGCGGAAGTTTGGGCTTCCGCCGTTGCGACCGGGCTCAGTCCGGTGCAGACCGGCTCGGTGGGGTCGTCGGCCTGCGATAGGTGAGTCTACGTCAGGAGTTTCTGGGCAGGGGTGAGTGTCTCGCGTCCCGTGGGCCGCGAGGGTATGAGGTGCCGTCAGACTCTGTCTGTGGGGTGTCCTTCCGTGCCTCCGCGCCGGCGTCAGGCCGCGATCGGCGGTCCGTCGTCGGCGTCCTGCTGTCGTCTCCAGAGCAGGTGCGCGTAAGCATTTCGTCCGAGTGCATGGCCGAGCATGACCAGGAACTGGCCGGCCGCAGTGAGAGAGATCGCGCGGCCGCCGTACAAGGTCCGCTCGATCACGTTGTTTGCCGATTCAGCGTCCTCGCGCCGCCCATAGAACTGGTTGAAATGCGCGTTCGGATCGTCCTCGACCTTGGCTGACTGCCGTACACGTTCGATTCGGTGTTTCCCGTCCGAGCCGATCTCGTTGATCCGGATACGGTGCTTGTTGCCGCATGGGAGGACGACCTCGAGGTACCAGCGAGTTGCTCCTGCGCGGCCGGTCGCGAAGATTCTTGCTACATCGAGTCGGGTGTCGAGGCTGTCGCCGGTGTCGCTGATCTGCCGGGCCGCGACGTAGCCATCGACAGTGATGAGGCGATGCGGCTTGCCACATGGGCAGGTCGCCACCTGCTCGAGTGCGTGGGGTTTGGCGGTCGTGGCGTGCGGCGGCGAGAAAATCAGATACCCGGCAGTTGCGAGCTCGTGGAGGTGCACCCCGCGCAAGGCTCCGTCATAGCAGAGGGTGGTGGCACCGGGCTCGGTGCTGATGAGCTCGATCAGCGCGGCGGTACCGATTCCGGCCTCGCCGCCGTATCCGGTCGCCGGGACATAGCGCATGTCGAGGTAGAGCCTGGAGTTCACCTGGTCGTCGACCCTGACCGAGGCGTGCCAGAACTTTAGGCCGTGGGACTTGGTTCCGCCATCACCGCCCTGGACATGGAGCGCGCCCTCGACCGTGGCGCCGCGTTCGCGGCGACGGGCACGCGCCTTCTCGCCGTGCATGCTGGAAACCACTTTGCCGTCAGCGACGATCGTGTTCCCGCGCGGCGGGTCCTGGACAGCGCGTCTGCGAGCGTTGTCGAGTGCGCCGTGCTCTCGCGCGAGATCCCTCGCACCAACGGCGAACTCGCTTCTCAACGCTTCGAAAAGGCCCTGGGCGGGGTCGGCTCCTGCCGCGGTGAGGTAGCGGCGCCTGGCGTCCTCGCAGGTCCAGCGCCGCGGTGGGTCGGCGGGGAGATCAATGCCGAATCGGGCAGCGCCTTCGCGCAGCCTCTGCCAGTACGCGGGAACCGCGAGAACGCTCGCGGCAAGTCGGTGGGAACCGACCAGCCCTGCGAGCGTGATGTACAGGATGACGAGGGCTTCAGGGTAACGGCGAGCCGGCCCTGGGGTGCGCTCGTCTTTGGCCGGGATGTGAGCGGCGAGCGCGTACACCTGCGAGGAGTCAGCGATTGCCTCGATCAGATCGACCTCGCGGGGCCGGCCCCGCAGCGGCGCGTTCATCGCCCGGCGCCTTGCTCGCGCCAGTGGTAGCCGATCAGGGTCGCCGCCGAGTCCAGGGAGCGGCACCCCGTCACCCGGGCCGCGTCCTCGATCCGTCCAGTCGCAGTGAACGCCCGGTGGCCGGCCGTCGCGGTCAGCGAGGTCGGGGTGACCTCCCGGTCGTCACCGAGCCCGGCCTCACGCAGCACCGCACCCACAGTCATCCCGATCAGCGATTGCCGACGAGCAGCGTCACCGCTGATCGGGGCACACACCAGCGCCTCGGGGTCAGCGAGATGCCGCACCCGGGCACGAAGCCACGGCGTTACAGCCTCATCAAGCGTGAGTACACGCGTCTGGTATTTCGCAGAACCGTGAGCGCGGACGGTGCCCGCATCCAGGTCGAGGTCGGCCACGGTGAGCCAGCCGGCCTCAGCGGTCCGAACCCCGGCCAGCAGCAGAGCCACAGCGGTGTAGTGCCGGGACCTCGGACCGCGGTCGGCGAAGAACTGGACGGCGTCGGCCTCTTCCGCGGTCAGCGGCCGGACCGCGCCGCGCTCACCCCGCTGAGGGAGCTCGATATCGATAGTCGGATCGACAAGGCCAATCCCCTCAGCGCGTGCGGTCCGGAACAACACCCGAAGCGACGCGCGGCGGTTGTGCATGGTCGCCAGCGCCGGACCTCCCGCGATTCCGCTGCGGGACCGGCCCGGGGCGCGCACGAACTCCTCGCAGATTGCGCAGTCGATGTCAGCAGCCATCGTCACGTCATGGGCAGCAGCGAAAGCGACGAACCGGCGCGCCAGATCGCTGAACTTGGTGACGGTCTGGTCAGCCATCGAGCCCTGCCGCCACGCGGTGGTGGCGACATCGACGAGCGCGGCGACGGACTGGTCAGTCATGGCTGGCCAGATCAGCGGCAGGGCAGGCTGCCACGAGGCGGTCATAGCCGGCCTCCGCAACCCCCACGATGGTGCTCATACGAACCACTATGCGGTGGGGGTACGACAATATGGAGACCAGGGCAGTTGTGGACCGGACCTAAGCTGGACCGATGGCAGCCCGTGACCTCCCCAGCGAACCCCGAGTGTTCGCCCTCGATCCCGCGGCGTGGCCCCATGGCCCGCTTGATCCCGGGGCTCCGCCGCCGGCCGTCGCGGCGCGTGCGCTGGCCCGCAGTCTGCGGCAGGCTATCGACGATCAGGGCGTGAGTCTGCGGACACTGGCGGCCAGGATCGGCGTCAGCCATGCCACGATCAGCCGGGTGCTGGCCGGGGGTCGCTACTGCGACATCGCGACCCTGGCCAAACTCGAGGCCGGACTCGGCGTCCCACTCTGGCCCGTGTACCGGCCAGACGCCGGACACATCGGTCCGCCGGCATGACGCCGCCCGGCACCTCGCCTCCGGCGCCGGTAAGCCCCCGTATTGCCGTTGCAGTCGCGATGCGGCTAGCGGTACAGTCAATGAGGCACATCCATTCGAACTTGCTGGTTGATTGAGTGCTATGGCCCCGGCTGGTAACCGGAACCGACATGGAAGGCCTCCGTCTGGCAGGACGGGGGCCTTCGTCGCGTCTGGCCCCGCGTTGGTGGGGCTGAACCGACCGATTTCGCTTCCGGCACCTAGACCACCGCAACTGCGCGGTCATTCGCGCTCCGACAAAATTCATCGCAGTGAGATTTCTTTCCGCCAAGGAAAGAAACTTTGGCCCTCGAACGAAACTGCATCTGTGTGATTCACCGATAGAGTGCGCTGGGTGAACCTTCCGCCCCGGAAACTCTGCGTCCACGAGCGCAAGTTCGGGAGGTTTCCCGACGCCCAGTTCCGTACGACGGACGACAACGGCCGCCGGATCGATCAAGACACGCTCGTCGCGGCGATCGTTCAGCACCATCTCGCGATCAGGATCCGTGACCGCATCATTGACGAGAACCTGAGTCAAAACCAGTACGCGTACCGGGTCGGCATGGACCCGAACCGCCTCACGCACATTCTGTGTGGACATCAGGCGATGACACTCACCGACATCGCTATCGCGTGCCTGGAACTCGGTCCCGACGTTGTCGAAGGCCTCGATCCCTACAGGCTCTACAAGAGGGCGACCCGGCAAGCGCCGAAGACGTCCATCTACCGCCCGGGTGATGACGACTAGGTGCCCGCGCGCAGTCGGGTAGTGTCAACGGCGGGTGAAATCTGACCCCCTATCGACGTCTGAAACCTGACCCCCTTTGATGGTTGGTTACTGCTGTTCGCCCGGTTCGGGCGAAGTTGTGAGGAGCTCCCGTCGGGAGCGGGTCCGGT
>NZ_JBPSDN010000061.1:0-9343 GCF_052036135.1 Gordonia marina | reverse complement strand
GGACCGCCGCCACCTTCTCCTCCGGGCTGTAGCGCCGCGTCTGCGGCTTCCCGGGAACCTGTTCCTTCGGCATGTACTCATCCTCGTTTCCAAGGTCACGAGCCTCCAAAGAACCCAGTGCGGTTCAGAGCCGACCGACCACCTAGGCTATGAGAAGGGCGACCCCGCCGGGCGACCGAGAAAGCTACTTGACCCTGGCTCCAATCGGCGCCGGCGGCAGCCAACTCGGCAGCATTAAACCTTCGAACTGCGGGCCGTCGATGACGTGCACATCTGCCTGGAACTCATCGCCTCCTTGTCATTCGAGAAGTTCCATCCGCACCAGAAACGAGCAGGCCCCATGACAACCAACGTCACCGGGCCTGCGCCTCACAGTTCTCCGACTTCTTCCCGGCGTTCGTTGCTCGGGACTACCGCTCCGAACGGTGAGTCACAGCGCATGCAGGGTTGGCGTCATCGGCGGATTCGGTTGCCGTGTCGGTGATGACGGCGGTCACCCGGTAGGTCCGGCGTCGCGGGAAAGCCGGTTGAGCAGGCCCGCCGCAATCGCCGAGATCGATCTCCGTGCGCGGCGAAATGGTCGGTGTCGACAGCGACGAAGACGGCGGTTGCGGTGAACCGGGTGACACTGTCGTCTCCGGTGCCGTAGCAGTGACGTGCAGAGCGCGGCCCCTCCTTCCGGTGAGGCGGCCGCTGATGCGGTGCGGGCGGCGCAGCGGGACCGGCAACAGGTACTCGACTGTGAGGCGGCGGGTGACCGCCGGGGTTGCAGCAACCACAAGGTGAGCCCGGCAGGTCATCACACGCGGCGGCGATCGCGCCGCCGTGCGCCAACCCCGGCGCGCCTAGATGCCGTTCGTCGAACGCGATATCGGTGAACACCTCATCGCCGCAGCGGTGCACGGCCATCTCAATGCCGTGCAGGTTGTCGGGGCCGAAGCCCATGCACCTCGCAGTGTGCGGGGGTAGCAATACTGGTGACTCGTCCGGCGGTTCCTCACGATGATCCGCCATCCGATCGGGTATGGCCGCCCACCGGCAACCGCGCGTTGGCGTCATCGTTGCGGCTGTCTCGTCACAGTTCCTCGCAACTGCTGGCCGCCACCTTCGAGCGACTGCTGCCCCACGTAATCCCACCGGCACCCTCGACGGGTCCGCTACGCAGCCAGCTCATCGAGCTACTCAGCCGACAAGCTTCCCTCTTTGCCGCGGCGCCCCTGCATGTCACGACTCTGGCCTGCCTTACCCTCGGGTCGCAAGTAGTGACCCAGGGAAAGCGTAGACGCGCAGACCCCAACCGGAACGCTGCGCATCCGGGTAATCGACCAGTACCGCCAACCATTTGAAGCCATTCTCAAAGCTCTCATGCCCGCGAGGAACTAGACGACTTCGACATCGAACTCGCAATGTGCCAACTTCTCGGACCGCTGGTATTTCGCACGAAGAACCGGGCTACGAAACATCGACCGGCACGACTGCGCGCACATCGTTGACGACTTCCTCGCCGCCCACCAACGCACACACACCCCTCAACCGGAACGCACGATCAACCCGACCGCAACGCAAAGAATCGGTCGAATCGCGCCGCCACTGGCAAAACAAGTTCGGCGAATGGCTCGCTGCCAAACATGGTCAGTCCACTTAGCGGCGGGACGCGAACCCGGGATGACTGAATGGCAGACCACGTGAGAAGGCGACGCCTATGGTCGCGCCCGCGCCATCGATGATTCCCCACGTCGTCTCCAATAGGTGTGCGGCGAAGAACTTGTCGTCCACCCCTTGCTCACGACCGCCGTCGGTCCACCACTGCGTCGCAGATAGACCAGAACCCAGAATGGACGCCACGGCCATGGGAATAATCGAGGTATCTGCATGAATACGCTGCAGAGATTCAGTAAACCGACCGGCGATGACCTCCATCACCGACCTCAATTGCTCCGCAACTCCGCCACTTCCCGATCCGGAGTACTCAAACAAATGATTCGCCATAAGAAATCTGACGACCACGGGATGTTGCCCGACGAGCGCGACGTACGACTGGATAGACGAGCGAACCATGTCGTCGACCGAAGCATGATCTTGCTCGGCAAAAATTGTGACTTGCGCCGACTCCCACATCAACGCCCCGAGCTTCGCCGCCACCGCCCCGTTCAAGCCCGCTTTGTCGCCGAAATAGCGGTACAGCTTCGGTTTAGATACCTCGGCCTCCGCAGCGATGTCGTCCATGCTGACGCCTACGCCACAGCGTTCGATGGCCCGTATGGCCGCCTCGACCAGCTGCGCGCGTACCGCGACCCGATGTTCATCCCACCGCGTGCTACGGGCATCACGCACCCGACGCTGTACCTGAGATGGTGCGGAGGAAACGCGACGGACGACTGACATTGTGGAAGCAACGATACCGGAAGGGCCCTCCCCCCGCAATCATCAGCTATGTGCGTCCGGTCATAGGCATCAAGAGTTAGCCTTTCTCCGTGGCTGCGTCCAATCGCGCCACCGCTTCGTTGAAATCGTTCGGTGCCTCCATGTTGATCATGTGACCGATCTGCGGCAACACCACGAAATCGTGCAACTGCCCGCGCTGCTGCAGCCGTTCGGCGAGATCGGTGGAATGAACCTCGGGTGTCAACCGGTCGGCAGAGCCCACGATCACTGTCGTCGGAACCGCAAGTGAGTCGACTCCTTTGCTGACATCGATAGTGGCCAGGACCCTGCCCCACATTCCCCGAACCGCAGGAGGGCAACGCAGTACTATCTCAGAACACTCAGCCACAACGTCGGCCGACGCGTGCGGACCCATCGTCCCGTACTTCACCAACCGCCGGTTGAAGCGCGTGTCAAGCATCTCCGGCCCCGCCATGGCGAGCCCGGCCGCGAAGGCCCGCTCCAATGAGGCGCGGAATCGACGCGGCGACCCAATCAGCGTCGATCTACTTACCAACTGGGAGGGTCCAGTGCTCGCCAAGACGGCACCGCGGGACAGGAGGGGCACCGACTCCGGGTGCTCGGCAGCCCAACCCATGACCGACATCCCGCCCATACTGTGACCGGTCACCAATGCCTTACGACTCGACGTGACGACAGCCCGCAGGACAGCCTCGAGATCGTCGCCGAGGACCGACGAAGAGAAAGAGGTATGACCCCGGTCACTCCAGCCATGCCCTCGTTGGTCATACACCACCACACGGTGTGTGCTGGCGAAGTGTTCGATCTGAGGTCTCCAGAATCGGCCCTGGCAAGCCCACCCGTGACTGAACACCACCAGCGGCGCATCATCACCCAGCCCGTACTCCTCAACGAACAGCCTCGTGCCGTCACTGGAGAGAACCTCCCGCGACCGCCGCGACAGTAGGCCAGCTCCCGAAGACTCAGAGGTCATCGAAACTCACCGTCACAGCGTCGGTGAGCGGAAGTGCCTGGCACGCGAGTCGCTCACCGTCCTCGATGTCGTCGTCGACGAGGATGTTGTTTTGCACCATGTCGACATCGCCTTCGATGAGTTTGCAGACACACGCGCTGCATGCGCCCTCTCGACACGAGTATGGGGCGTTGTGCCCTTGCGAGAGAAGCACGTCGAGCAGCGGCGCGTTACGTGGCCATGCCGTGGTGATGCACTCTCCGTTGAGATAAACCGTGGCCGTCGCCACACCCTCGTCGTCACTGAGTCGACGCAGTGTGGCGGTGTCGAACGGGTCACCCGCCAGAGACTGGAACACCTCCCGATGTACATCCGAATGGTCCACTCCACACGCGGCGGCGGACCTTTCCACCAGGTCCATGAAGGGGGCAGGGCCGCAGGTGAAGATCTCCGCCCCTTTGTGGTCACGGATAATTTTCTCGACAGCCTCGGATGTGGGGATCCCGTTCTCGGACTCAAGCCAGCCGACCAAAGTGAACCGCTCGGCGAACTCAGAGCTGATCTGCTGAAGCTGGCGCTCGTACATGATCGAGTCGGCGTCACGGTTCGCGTAGAACAGGACGACTTCCCCACCGCCCGACACCAGTGCCGACTTCACCAGCGACAGGATCGGCGTGATGCCGCTTCCGCCGGCGAAGAAAAGCATGTCGACGTCGAGGCTCTTCGCGGTAAACTTTCCCGACGGCGTCAGTACGGTCATTTCCATGCCGACGGAGACGTTGTCGCACAACCAGTTCGACGCATATCCCCCAGCGGTGCGCTTGACCCCGATCTCGAGGCGGAAGTCATCGACATGAGGTGAACTGCTCAGCGAATAGCATCGTGCGACGTGGCCCGTCTGGTCGGACGGGATCTTCAGCGTAATGAACTGCCCGGGAAGGTGTTTGAAATCGTCGACGATCTCGTCAGGCACCTCGAAGGCGATGCTCACCGAGTCCTTGGTCTCTTGCACGACCTCCGACACGGTCAGCGTCCGCGACCGGGCGGTGGTGCCCGGCCGATTCTCCTGCTCGACGGTCATTTGATGATCCCCCGCTTGCGAGCCAAGGCGTAGCCCGCGCGTGTCATCGGCGCAGCCATGTCCTGGTAGCGCGGACCCACAACGCGTGCGACAAAGTCAAAGCCCCGTGCGTCTGCGCCGATCAACACGCGGGGCTTCTTCTTGTCCATTCCTTTGAGGATGGTGGACGCCGCTTTTTCCGGGGTGGTCCTGGCGATGTTGTTGAACATCGAGGCAATGGTCGCGGTATCTGCCCCCATATCGGATACACCCCGAGCGTTATTGACGATATTTGTCTTGACGCCACCGGGGTGAACGCATGTCACCGTGACCGGATACCGGCTGATTTTCATCTCTTGGCGAAGTGCTTCGGTGAAGCCACGCACACCGAACTTGGCGGCGTTGTAGGCACTCTGACTGGGGATTCCGACCAGACCGAAGACGCTGGAGGTGTTCACCAGATGACCATCACCGGAGGCGATCAGATAAGGCAGGAACGCCTTCGTCCCATTGACGACACCGCCGAAATTGATACCCATCAGCCAGTCAAAGTCCTCCCAAGACATGTCAACAACGTCGGCGCCGAGGGCGACGCCGGCGTTGTTGAACACCATGTTCACGCGCCCGAATGTCGACTGGACGCTGTCGGCGTAATCCTGGAAGGCAGCACGATCTGCCACGTCCAACACGGCGGTCTCGACTTTCGCCCGATGCGCGGTACGGCACATAGCCGCCGTCTCTTTGAGATGCATCTCGTCGACGTCGGACAAGGAAAGGCTGGCCCCGCGTGCGGCAAGTTGAAGCGCAAGGGACCGGCCGATCCCTGAAGCGGCTCCCGTGACGACTGCGACCTGGTTCGCATAGTTATCTGTTGTCGAACTACTCACTGTTGTGTACTCACTTCTCCGATGACCTACGGCTGGGTTGTCAGGCGATCTCGTACTCGGCGGGCTTGAAGTCTTTCGTCGCTCGCCAGTACTGCCAGGTGAACCCGGGCCACACCGTACGGTTGACACCCTGCGAGTCCAGATACCAGCTCGTACACCCGCCGTTGGTCCATACCCCCTTGGCGAGCTTGTGCTGAATGTTCTTGTTGAAGTGTTCTTGAACCTCGGGCCGCACATCTACACGCTGCGCTCCGCGACTGTCGACGGCGTCGATGGCCTTCATGATGTACTTGATCTGCTGCTCGATCATGAATACGACAGAGTTGTGTCCAAGACCTGTGTTGGGTCCGAGCAGGAAGAACAGGTTCGGGAAGCCCTCGGTGGTGATGCCGAGGTGGGTGTTGAGGCCCGTCCGGTGCCAGTGCGACGGCAGGTCTTCGCCCCGGGCGCCCTTGAGGGCGAGTTGATCGAATCCGTCTGTGACATGGAACCCTGTGGCGTAAATGATCACATCTACAGGATGTGACACGCCGTCAGCGGTGACGATAGAATCCGCGGTCACCTTTTCAATCCGATCGCTGATCACTGTCGTGTTGGGCGCGGCGAGTGCAGGGTAGTAGTCGTTCGATCCCAGGATGCGTTTGCATCCGATGCGGTAGGACGGCATCAGCTTTCTGCGTAGCTCAGGGTCGGCGATAGAACGCTCGATGTTCCATTTCGCCACTTTTTCGATTGGCCGCATAAGGTTGGAGTGGCCGTTGAGCCCGAAGGCCAGGCTCTCTGCGCCCCAGTAGACCGACCACCGAGCGAGGCGGCGTGTGATAGGGATCTTGCTGAGCACGGTCCGAAGTGCCGTCGGCACCGCGAAGTTCTTGCGTGGAAGTACCCAAGCCGGGGTGCGCTGGAACACCGTGAGTGTGCCGGCCTCCTTCTGCACGAATGGCACGAACTGAATCGCGCTGGCACCGGTGCCAATGACGGCCACCCGCTTGCCCTGGAGGTCCACCGTGTGGTCCCACTTTGCCGAATGGAATGCCTGGCCGGCGAACTCATCGATTCCGGGGATGTTCGGATAGTTCGGGATGTGCAGAGCGCCGACACCGGACACGACGTACTGCGCGATGTACTCCCGGCCCGACTCGGTACGCAGGTGCCACCGAGATTCGGACTCGCTCCAGTATCCGGAGACCAACTTCTGCCCAAAATGGATCTTCTGAGTGACACCACGCTTGTCGGAGATCTCTTTCAGGTACTGCTCGATTTCGGGCTGTGAGGACCACACCTTCGACCAGCTACCGCGGCTCTCGAACGAGTAGGAGTACATCAGGGACGGCACGTCGCATGCGCATCCTGGATAGGTGTTGTCGCGCCACGTCCCACCGACGGAGTCGGCCTTTTCCAGCACGATGAAATCGTTATTCCCGCGCCGGCGGAGCTGCACGGCCATACCGAGGCCGGAGAAGCCGCTGCCGATGATGAGTACCTTGGTAGTGATGGGTTCGGTCGTTCCCGGGTCTGTCGCCGTGGCGGCGCGCGGCGCGCGCTTGGTGTTGGAAGACGGCATTGAGTGAAGGTCTCCTGATCAAAGAGTAGAGCGAACGGACCTGCTCGGCGCGGGACGCGTGGCAGGCAGATGTGAGGCATCCGTCTGAGCCCAGAGAGATCCGGGCGTAGGGTCGAGAGACGGATTAGCGGCCGCGTGGACTCGGCCGGGACGGGTCAGCGCAGGTCGTCGGGGAGGCTGCGCGTTGCGCGCCACATCGCCATCGTGAATTTCCCCTCCATCATCCCGGCCTCGTGGAAGAACCGGATCATAGGCTCGGACATGAACTGCAAATTGACGCGATAGTTCGGGCTCGTCTGCTGCGCCCACAGCCCGCGCAGACGGTTGATTCCGACAGCGGGGTACACCTTCGGATTGATGAGCAACGGGTACGCAAAGTTCGCAATGACCGCCAGCGTGCCTCGATGCCAAGCGCGCGAGATGCGTCCGCGACGCTGCATCCCCTCCACCATTTCCAGCCGCGCGAAGGTGATGTGGCGGGCCTCTTCGAGAACGTGGATCTTCATGAGCTGGCGCAGGTGCGGCTGCATCTTCGGGTCATTCATCGCCTCACGCTGAGCGCGGTCGAGGATCTCTTCGATGAGCAATGTCGCGCCGGATACAGACGGGCCGAGAGGCACAAAATGCAGAATCTTCGCGAAGCCCAAGAATCCCTTCGGCAACTTGTACGGCGCCAGTCCCGTCTTGTTGATCAACCGGGCAAACATCGTCGAGTGACGTGCCTCGTCGCCGATCTCGTTGAGGGCGTAGAGGGCCCTTTGATCTGTCAGGGCACCTTTGGCAGACATTCGGAGCAGCGCTGAGCTGAGCAGATTCTCTGCGTAGATACCGAAGCTGAGAATGCTCACGATCTCGTGACGCCCGAGCTCCACCTTCTGCTCATCGCTCATCTTCTCCCACAGCTTGGTGCCGTAGAGCGAGACACGATGCTCTGGCAGGAAGTACTTTCCTTCCTCCCAGGGCGAGTCCCAATCGATGTCGATCTCCGCGTCATAGAATTTTTCGGCCGCCGCCCGCAGCAGTCGGCCGGCAGATCTCTGCATGTCGACAGGCTTGCGGGCGCTGACACGCGCAACGCCTTCCGTCGAGACGTCGGGCTTGATCTCCACATTTTGAACGGTCATGTGACACCTCCGTTGTGTTCCGGGCCGAGTTGAGTCTCGACTTCATACCCGATACTCTGGGTACCCGATACTGCTAGTGTCACTGCCAGTGTGTTCTTTTGTCAAGGCTTGATGTGAAGAAAGTGAGCTTTACGTGTCTGACGACCACGATCTCGACTACTCCGGCGTGGGCACCTTGGTGTGCCGCGGCAAGGAGATTGCTGTCGAGGTGAAAATCAAAGGCTATTTCCAGCCCCTCAACGGCTTGTACACCTGGTACGGCAGGATCGACAAGAACGATGCGCTCGACGCCCTCCTCGGGGGCAGGCGCACGGTTGCTGTCTTTGTGACACCACAGGGACGCGCCGAGTGCGTCGTGGGCGATCCTGATTTCTGGGATCGCTATCGCATCTCGGGCACGAGCAGGCCGCCGTACCACATCCCCACCACCCTGGAGGAAGTGGAGGCGATAGCAGAGAGCGAACATCACAGCTGACCGATCTGCGCAGCCGCCCTGGGGGCGCCCCCCCAACAATCCAGTCTGAGAGGAAATTTGTACGTGGCCAGGCCGTCGATCATCCGGAACCGTCCATCGAGGCGTTCTGCCGGCACCGGTGAGTACAGCGCTGTACTGGAAAAGGTCGCCTGGTTCACGCTGCGGCGCAAGGGGGTCGTGGCGTTGGTCTGGGTCGTGGTCGCGGTCGGCCTCGCAGTGCTGTTCCCGCAGCTGGAGTCGGTGATCCGACAGCAGTCGGTGGACCCGATACCCGCGGGCGTACCGTCATTTCAGACGCTCGACCGGATGGGTGAGGCGTTCAATGAGAAGGGGGCCAAGACCACCGTCTTCGTCGCCATGGAGAACGACGAGGGCTTTTCGGACACCACCCGCGCCCTATATGACGAATTGGTGACCACACTACGTGCGGACACAGAACACGTCATCGCGGTCCGCGACCTGCTCGGTGACCCGCTCACGGAGAGTCAGGCGTTGAGCAAGGACAAGAAGGCGTGGTATCTGCCTATCGGTGTCACCGGGACGTTGGGCGGGCCGGACGCTGCCGACGCGGTGGAAGCGGTCCGTGACACCACGGACGAGATCTTCGGTGGTACCGGCACAACTGTCCGGGTGACCGGTCCACCTGCCACGTTCACCGACCAGCTCGCGGTCGGCGAGTCCGATCTGATCGTGATCACGCTCGCCACGGTGCTGTTGATCGCCGGGATCCTACTGATCGTTTACCGATTGTCGACGACGCGTGAATACTGACCCCCAGACGACGGGTGAAAGTTGACCCCCCTCGTCATTCTGGAGGGATGATTTCAGTGGAAGACTGGGCCGAGATCCGTCGGCTGCACAAGGCGGAGGGGTTG
>NZ_JBPSDN010000060.1:0-13513 GCF_052036135.1 Gordonia marina | reverse complement strand
ACCGGACCCGCTCCCGACGGGAGCTCCTCACAACTTCGCCCGAACCGGGCGAACAGCAGTAACCAACCATCAAAGGGGGTCAGGTTTCAGACGTCGATAGGGGGTCAGATTTCACCCGCCGTTGACACCGATCGATCTTCACCGCTCTCATGCCGCTGCTGGTGGTCGGCATGAGCCTGGCAGTGGGCCGCGGGGTGCTCTCGGGTCTGGGCGAATTGGGCATGCCCGTGTCTCAATTCACCTCGATGTTCATGACAGTAATCATCTTCGGCGCCGGAGTCGACTACTCCGTATTCCTCATAAGCCGGTATCACGAGGGCATCCGGGCGGGTGACACCCCGGACGTGGCCATTGCGAACGCCACCGCAACGATCGGTCGCGTGGTGCTCGCGTCCGCAGCGACAGTTGCCCTTGCCTTCTTGGCGATGGCGTTCGCCAAGCTCAGCGTGTTCAACACGCTCGGCCCGGCGTGCGCGATCTCCATCGCCTTCGGCTTCCTGGCCACCGTCACTCTGCTGCCCCCCGTGCTGTCGTTCGCGGCAAAGCGTGGCGCGGGGCTACCTCGTCGTGACCTCACCAGACGGTACTGGCATCGGGTGGGAACGGGGGTGATCCGGCGGCCGGTCCCGCTGCTCGCGGTGAGCCTGGTGGCACTGATCGCTCTCGGCCTCATCGCGACCACCATGACAATCACCTACGACGATCGGGAAGGTCAGCCGCCGGACACCGGAAGCAACGAGGGATACGCGCTGCTGAACCGGCACTTTCCCAAAGACACCATCATCTCCGAATTCCTTCTGGTGGAGTCGAACAAAGACATGCGCACCGCCCAGGGACTCGCAGATCTCGATCAGATGGCGTCGCAAATAGCGCAGACTCCCGGTGTCACCCGCGTCATCGGGGTGACTCGTCCGACGGGCGAGAAACTTGAGCAGGCCCAGTTGTCATGGCAGAACGACCAGGTCGGCAGTCGCATCACCGAACAGACCGGTGACGCACAGTCACGCAAGGGCGACCTGGACCTACTGAAGACCGGGTCCTCACAACTCGCCGACGGTCTTGCTGTCCTGAACGAGCAAATCACCACCAACCTCGCGCCGCTGTCGGGGTTGCTCGAGCAGGCCTCGTCGGCCGGCGAGCAGCTCAGCCAGTATCGTCCGCTCGTCGATCAGCTGGCTGCTGCGGCGCCCGCACTCGATGAGTTCTCCCGACAAGCTCCCGAGCTGTCTCGAGTGGCACGACAAGCACAGTCGGCTGCCGACGCCGTCGCACCAGTGTTGAGTGCACTCGATGCTCCCTGGTGCGTCCAGATCCCGCAGTGTTCGGCCTTGCAGACACAGACCTCGGACATCCGCGCACTGGCCGACAACCAGTCCCTCGGTCGCTTCGCGGACTTCGCTACCCAGCTCGGTGGAGTCAACGGCCCGGGAACGGCGGACATCGCGCAGTTGCAGAGCTCATTGAACGTCCTCGACTCCGCTCTGCAGACGATCAACGGCCAGGACCTCGGCAGTCGGTTGTCACAGCTCCAGACGGGCGTCCGAGCGCTCGCCGACGGGGCCCGCCAGCTGTCCGGCGGTGTGAGCGCATTGGTGGACAGCAACCTACAGCTGCTGGCGGGCCTGTCTCAAGTGGCCGCCCAGCTACGCGCGCCCGCCCGGGACATCGGCAACACCGACTCGGCAACGGGATTCTACCTACCCGCCGACGCGTTCAAGGATCAACAGTTCAGCCAAGTGGCGCGCCAGTTCATCTCGCCGGATGGCAAGACTGCTCGCTATGTAGTGCAGACCGCCTACGATCCGTATACCGCGGATGCCATGACGTTGGCTAACAGCCTGTCAAAGGTGGCCGAGGACGCCATGCCGAACACCACGCTGCAGGGTGCGCGCGCATCTGTCGCCGGGTTCCCGGCGATCAACGCCGACATCCAACGACTTCTGGCGTACGACTTCAAGTTACTCGGATTCGGGACGCTCCTGATAGTCGGCCTGATCCTAATGCTCTTACTCAGGGCGATCGTCGCACCGATCTATCTACTGGCCACTGTCATTCTCAACTACGCAGCCGCTCTGGGCATCGGTGTCCTAGTCCTGCAACACATTGTCGGCAACGAAATAGCGTGGCCGGTCCCACTGGTGTCCTTCATCGTTCTGGTTGCAGTGGGGGCCGACTACAACATGCTGTTGGTTTCCCGGCTCAGAGAGGAATCGACGGCCAATATCCGGCTCGGAGTTCTGCGCACGGTCGCGTACACCGGCTCGGTCATCACCTCAGCCGGTTTGATCTTCGCGGCGAGCATGTTCGGACTCATGCTGGGATCGATCGACGTGATGGTGCAGATCGGCTTCATCATCGGTATCGGGTTACTCTTGGACACCTTTCTCGTCCGCACGATTGTCGTCCCGGCGTTAGCAGCATTGCTCGGTGAGGCGAGCTGGTGGCCAGGGAGGGTGCACCGTGCGGACGGTGAGCCGGATTCCACCGAGCCGGGTGGTCCCCTGCCCGAGGACGATCTGACGGTGTCTAATCGCTGACGGCGGATTCAATCCGGCGTCAGCGTGGCAAGGGCGGACAGGCATTCTCGGTTCTCGCTGGGGAAGCGATACCACGACCGGTGTCGATTGCGCATTCGCGCGACGGTTCCGCCCGTGCCGTGGCTGCTCAGGCGCAAAGTTAGGCATCGCTGCCGACGGCGGCCTGGGATGCTTCTAGGTGCACCGGCCAACCGGCCAGGTGAGGTGAACACCAGACGGCGGCGGTCCATTGCACCGCCGCCGTCTGCAAGAGATGTGTTCAGTTTGGCACGACGACGAAATTCCCGTCGGCATGTTGGGCACGCAAGACCTTCTTGTCGAACTTGCCCACGCTGGTGCGTGGCACCTGGTCCACGAACGCCCAGTGCTGGGGGATCCACCAACGAGGGATCTCGTCGGGGCAATTGGCGAGGAACCATTCTCTGAGCTGATCGGCGGTTACGTCACTGTCGTGCGCCCGGACGACCACGGCTAGGGCGGTCTCCTGCCATCGATCGTGGGGGATGGCGATCACTGCGGCCTCGGCCACCTGCGGATGGCCCATGATGGTGTTCTCAAGCTCCACCGATGAGATCCACTCGCCGCCGGACTTGATGACGTCTTTCGATCGATCGGTGAGCGTGAGGTAACCGTCCGGGCTGATGTGGCCCACATCGCCGGTGCGCAGCCAGCCGTCACGGAATTTGTCGCTGTCCTCGTCGAGACGGTAATAGGCACCGGTGATCCACGGTCCCTTGACTTCCAGTTCCCCCACGGACTTGTCATCACGCGGAACCGGCATCCCGGCCTCGTCGGTGAGACGCATCTCGACGCCACAGATGGCACGGCCCTGACGCTTGCGATACGACATGGCCGATTCCGGTGCGACACCGGCCGGTGGTCGACTGACCGCGGCCAGCGGCGAGGTTTCCGTCATCCCCCACGCCTGGATGATCTGCACGCCGAACCTGTCGGCGAATCCCTCGATCAACGACTGCGGCACCGGCGCACCACCGCAGGCGACCAGACTGATCGACGACAGATCCACCTCGGGGTGCGATACCCCATACTGCAATAAATCGCTCCAGATGGTCGGGACGGCACCAGCTTTCGTGGGTCGATGTGTCTGGATCATGTGCGCCAGCGGAGCAGCTTGCAGGTAACGGTCCGGCATGAGTAAGTCGGCACCCGCCATGAGGGACGCGTAGGGAAGACCCCAGGCACTGGCGTGGAACATCGGCACCACGGGCAGGACTCGGTCCCCTTCCTCCACGGCGAGCGCATTACCGGTGCAGGCTGCCATCGAGTGCAGGAACACCGACCGGTGGCTGTAGACGACCCCCTTGGGGTCTCCCGTGGTTCCGCTGGTGTAGCACATACCCGCCGCCGATCTCTCATCGGGATCTGTCCACGGGAACACCGGCGACTCCGCGGCGAGTGCGTCCTCATACCGGATGATGTCGACGCCGTTGCCCTCCAGCGCCGACACCTCTCCATCGCCGGCGACGAAAACGACGCGTACGGTCGACAGGCCCGGCAGGACCGGTGCCAACAACGGCACCAGGGAACTATCAGTGATGATGACCCGGTCCTCGGCGTGGTTCGCGATGAACTGCAGTTGGGACGCAGACAACCGCAGATTCAGGGTGTGCAAGACGGCACCCATGGCGGGAACCGCTGCGTACGCCTCCAGATGTTCCTGGTTGTTCCACAGCAAAGTAGCGACACGGTCATCGTCGCCAACACCGGCACGACGCAGAGCATTGGCCAGCTGACCGCATCGTTCCTCAAGGGACCCGTAGGTCGTGGTCCGAGCCGGTTCGTTTCCGCCGTAGGTGATGACCTGCCTTGCGGCGTGATTCGTCGCGACGTGGCGGAGGATCGACGCCACCGTCAAGGGCACATCCTGCATCGTGCTCTTCATGGGAACTCCTTCTGCGGCGCAGCCGCCTTATTCAGCTGGGCCATAGTCCTGGATCTGCCAGCCCTGGGCCGTTTTCGACACGACCACCTTCAACAACGTCGGCAGTTCACTCGGTTGTGGGTTCTGCACGTTCTGGGTCTTCTGGCTCGCGAAGACCATCACCGTGTATTCCCCGTCGGTGTCACCGGTGACGCTGGTGGCCAGCACGCGTCCCGACGCCTGCACCTGGGCCTGCTGCATGATCTGGGTCAGCGTCGGCCGGACCTCGTCGTAACGCTTGATGAGCGCCTCACCCGCGTTCTCTTTGACCGCCGCGAAAAAGGCGTCTGTGTTCTGGTAGTTGTAGGTCAGGGACTTGGTCGTGTAATCCGAGGCGGCCTTTGCCGCCGCGGCCCGTTGCGCGGCGTCGTTTTCCAATACCGACTTCGCGTCGTCGGCCTCGACGTAGAGGTAGGCAAACACGCCGGCCAGCACAGCGAGCACCACGATCACGGCCGAAACGACCAAGGCACGCAACCGCGGCGCTGCTGACCAGCGACGCCCACCTGGCGAGGGGGGATCAACGTCGCCGTCTCCCGGCTCCGCCGTGGCTACGGAAGCGGTTTTGGCGTTGTCGTCCACCAGCAGATCGCTATCCGTCGCCGCTGCTGCCGCGGCGTCCTCGACCTCAGTGGGCTCGGTGTGCGGCTCGGTCTCGTCATTTGTCATCTGGGGCCTTCTGTGTACTTGTGGTGACAGTCCGCGTGGGACATGGTCGTCACCGTGGTGACGGCGACACGGTGATGGGGACCTCCGCGCGACCTGGTCCCGACGCCGGGAAGGTTCGGGCGAGGAGGTCGCCGATCGACCCGAAGTCGACGTAGGTGTCCGCGACCTTCGCGGTCGCCGGTTTCACCGCCCGGGTGATCGTCAGCAGATCCGGCTGCAGGATCTGGATATAGCCGTCGAGCTTTTCCACAAGCTTCAACACCGGAGGCCACTTGTCGTACGAAGTAGTTGTGAACTCGATGAACGCCCGTTGAATGCGCGCCAGTCCGTTTACGGCGTCAGGGGTGCGCACAGCTGCCGTACTGAGGACGTCCCCGACATTGGACATGAGGCCGAGCAGGAACTCGGCGTTGTCCGCGGTCACCCGGACGGACCCATCTTTGCCGACGAAATCGACTAGACGGTGCATCATGTCGCCGATCGTGTCGAGGTCTTCCTGCCGTCCTGCGACGGCCTCGGCGACGGTCTTGTTGATGGACTCGATCGATGCCGGGTCGAGTCCATCTGCCACTGCAGCCATCTTCGGCAACACCTGGGGCACCGATTGCGACACATGCACCGCGTCCGCGGGCACCACATCTCCGTTGTGGAAGTACCCGCCGGTGGCCGTGCCCGTGGGCACGAAGTTGATGTACTGTTCCCCCGCGATCGACAGATTCTGGATCGACATCACGCTGTCCTGGGGGATCTTGTGATCGGAATCGATCGCCATCTCGACCTTAAGTGCCGAATCCACGACGTTGATGGAGGCCACTTTTCCGACGGGTATCCCCCGCACCATCACCGGCGACGTGTCCAGTAGACCGCCTGAGCTGTCGATGAAGGCGGTTAACGAGTACTCGGAGCGGGTGGGGTTGACGCGTGCCACGCCGACGACGAGGTAGCCGAGCCCTACGACGAACACGACGGCCAAAGCCACCATCGATATGAGCGTGCTGCTGCTGCGGTTCACGGCATCATTCCGATCGATTTCAACACGGTAATGAACGATTCGGCGTCACGCCGCGCCAGGTCCCGACCATCGATGGAGATGTCCGAGAGGTTGATGTCCGGCGACCCCACGAATGGAATGAGTTTGTCGCGGATGACGCGCGTTGCCTGCTCCGTGACGGACTTCGAGTAAATGTCGGAGTTGGCGATCGCCGCGATCACCGGGGCGATCGCGGCCACCGACTCCTTGATGCGTGAGTACTCCGGATCCACGATCCTGCCCGCGGCCGTAGCAAATGTACGCAAGTTGGCGATGAGTAACGCGACGTCGATCAGGGAGTAGCCGAGGCCATAGAAGTTGGTTCCGCCCTTAGTCAGCATCCGGTCGATTCCCGACGGATCAGCCAAAATCACCTTCAGAGTCCGATCAGCCGACCTCAACACCACGTCGAGCTTGTCAGTGTTCGAGGAGACCTCCGAAACGGTCTCCAGCGTTGTCCGATACAGGGCGTCGAATTCCTGCGGATCCTTGGGGAACGAGGTGTTCAATGTCGAGATCGCGGTGTGGATCTTGTCGAGCTCACCGCCGCCGAGGACATTCGCCATCCCACGCATGACGTCCTCGACATTTGCTGCCGGCTCGGTCCGTGCCAGCGGGATCACCGAACCCGACCGCAGCAAGGCACCCGTCGACGGCTCGGCTGGGGGAAGGATGGAAACGTAGATTTCACCAAGGAGAGTGTCTTGACGCAGCTCGGCTCGCGATTCGGCCGGCAGCTGAGTCTTGTTATCGATGCGAGCTTTGACGACTGCATGCCCGTTCTCGTACGTGACATTCTCGACGGTTCCGACGCTGAGCCCCTCTGAGAGGACTTTTGCGAGGGCCGGCAGGTTGAGTGCGCTGGTGAACTCCATCTGGATGTCGTAGCCGTTGCCGTCAGAGGTTCCTATGGTCGGCGGATTGTCGGCGTTGATCCCACACGATGTCACGAACACCATCGCTGCCATCAGTACGACCATCATGGGTCCGAGGCGTGCGCGGTTGACTGAGATCATCAGGCCCCTCCCCCCATCATCCCGGCGATCGTCCTTGATGCATCGCCGGGCCCGCAGACGCCGTTTGCCGCCGGCGCGGCGCAGCCACTGACGAGGCTTCGCAAAGGCAGCGACACTGCGAATGCCCGCACGATCGACTTGGCATCGGGGTGTTTCATGATGAGGTCTGCCGTGCGGGCTGCGACCGCTGCCACCATGTCCGGCTGCTCTCCCATGCCGGCGATGAGCGGAACGGCAGCATCACCGATCGCGAATATTGGGGGCCCGAAATCCGTTGCGAGCCGCGAGAGGATCGGTACGAACGTCCCCGCGTACTCGACTGCCGCGCCGAACGTCTGGCCGAACGCGATGATGACATTGATGGCGCCCACGAAGTTGTCGAAGAGGGCGGTCACCTCTTTGTCGTTCTCGGTTGCCACCCCCGTCAGTGTTGCGAGGTTCCCGACGATCCTGCGAATCTGTCCATCCCGCTTGGCCGGGTCGTTGATGAGCGTGGCAGAGTCCTTGATGATCCCGGCCACGTCACCCTGGGTCCCTTCCAGATTGCGGGCGACGAGCTTGAGGGACTGCAGGATGGCGTCGGTGTTTCTGCCGTTGTCCTTGACCAGGTCCTCGGACAAGTTGCTGATCGAGTCGAGCGTCTGACTGATTCCCAGCGGGGTTCTCGTCTTACTCAACGGAATGCACTGATTCGTCTCGTATCGGGCTCCACCGGAGTACGGCTTGGTGAACTCGATCTGACGTTCGGTCACGATGGATGTCGACACCAGAGTCGCGCCGACGTCGGCAGACAGCGGCACGCTCTTGTCGACCCGCATGTCGATCCTCACACCGGACTGACCTTTATTCTGGTGCACCCCGACGACGCTGCCCACCTTCTTGCCGAGCATGGCGACTGCGTTGCCTTCGAAGAGGCCCGATGCATCGGTGAACTCTGCGCACAGGGCGCGCGTGTCGTCGGACGCTGTCCGGCCTATCCCGATACCAGCGATGACCACCACCACCACGGCGATCAGGAGCAGCAGTCTTCGGACCCAGGTGGTCAGCATTTGTCGTCACCACTCGGAATGCACACACGAACCTCTGGTTCTGTGGTGGCCGGCGCACCGACCGGCGCCTGGAGGAGGACGCCGAGGCGCTGAGTGATCTGATCGATCTGTGTCAGGGCATTGGAGTAGCCCGGCATCTCTGTCGACACCTTGTCCAGGAGCGTCTTGAACTGTTGCACGGACGGTTCGATGCCATCGCGGTACGCCACGAGCGGCCTCGTCAGGAGTTTGAACAGACGCCTGAGATAGTCGAACCCGCCGCGGACGTTCTGGATATCAGGTCCCAGCGTCCTGGCCAGGAAGCTGAGTTGACGGAGAAAGTCGACTAGCACCTGTTTTTGGTCGGCGAAAGCTTTGACGTATTCATCCGATAGAGCGACCGTTTTGTCGAGCTGACCGTACTGTCGCTCTAGGAGGTCCATCAGACTGCTGGTGTTCCTCAGTGCGTCGGGAATGTTTGTGTTGCCGTCGGAGAACGCATTCTGCAGCAGCGCCGCAGTTTGACGGAGATCGACGCCGTTCACATCACGGAACACCGGCGTCGTCGTCTCGAGCGTGTTGGAGATGTCGTAGGTACTCGATGTCTGAACAAGGGGGATGGCCCCCGACAGCGCGGTCGGTCCTGACCCTGGGTCCAGATCGAGAACTCGCCCGCCGATCGGCGTGATCAGGCGAACCGCTGCGGTAGCATCCGAACGGACTGACACCGAGTCGTCGAGTCGAAATTTGACTGTGATAACCGTTCCCGTGAGGTCCACCGACGACACCCTCCCTTGTCTTATCCCCGCTATACGCACCTGATCACCCGACTCCAGCCCGCCGGTGTTGACCAGATGGGCCGAGTACACCTTTTGACCGGGCGGTGCGATATACACGGCCCCGGCGATGACCAGACCGACCACCACGGTCACCACCACCACACCGGCGACGATGAGGTCGCGTCTGCGTTCGGGCTGGTGATGCGATCGATTTCGATTGAACAACCTCACTTACACACCACCAATCGTTGCCCCATAAGCGCAATCTGCGCTGTATCCGGCAGGGGCAGGAGACCTTTCGAACATTGCGCCTCGCTCGGCGTGGAGTTCGTCGCAGCGGTGAGCGAGTCCATAAGGGGCTTGAGCAGTACCGCACCGTTGAGTAGACCCTCTAACTCCCCGGGTTCTCGCGCCAGACGCTGATAGATCGTCGCGAAACTCTGGTCGTACGTTGACTCGAGTTGCTCGCCGGTGAGGACCGTCTTCGACATGGACCGGTTGACCTCGCGTAGCGACTCTCGCAGCCGGTCACTCACGCGGCTGAAGGCGTCGACGATCGATCCCAGCTTGTCGACGAGTTCGACCATCTCCGCCGAGCGGCCTTCGAGCTGGTCGGAGACCTGGCCGAGACTCGTCACAATATTCGTGATGATCTCAGACCGCTGGTTCCCGTAGGCGGTGATGTTGGCGATCTGCTTCAGAACAGGCGATATGCCCCTTCCATCACCTTGAGCAACGCGCAACAAGTTGGACTGCAGTTCATTGATCTCGTCGGCATTAAGCGTGTCGAACACCGGCTTGAATCCGTTGAACAAGGTGGACACATCAAATGAGGGAATGGTCTTGTCGAGCGCCACCTGTGTGAGTGCCCCCTGTGTTTTTCCCTGTTCCGCACCGATCAATTCGACATATCGCTGTCCGAGAAGATTCTGATAACGCACGGCGGCGGTGGTTTTCGATGTGATCGTGATGTCGTCGTTCAGTTGGAAATGAACGACCGCCGTGGCCCCTTTCAGGTCGATCGCCGTCACATAACCGACCTTGACCCCTGCCGACCGCACACCGTCGCGAGGTTTGAGCCCGGAGGCATCGGAGAAGACCGCTGATCGTTCAGAACTCGCTCCGTCCGAGCTGGGTTGGAGGATGGCGATGATCACGTAGGTGAGAACGCCGATGACTGCGGTGAACGCGACGATCTTGATGATGGTGGGAGTTAACGACTTGAGCTTCATCTACCTCGGTCCTCCTGCTGCAAGCGCGCTCTGCAGCGCAGGTGAGGTCTGCACTATCAGGGCGACCTGAAGTTGCACTCGCTCCCCGACCTGTGGCGTGGCCTTGTCGATGCTGTCCAGGATCTGCGGGATGGTGTAAACGGTCCGCGCGAGCCCCGAGGCCGATCTGGCGACTGGCCTCGCCAGATCGAGGCCGACGTCCAGTAGTGAACTCAACGCCGGGTAGTTTTTGTTCAACAGTCCTCCGAGTGCGCCGAACAGGACCTCGCCGGTGTCGTTGAGGTTGCCTTTGGTCTGTTTGATGGCCTCGTCGGTGGCGAAGAAGTCAGCGATGTCGACGTTTATGAGGATGCCCGGAATGAACGGCTTCATGAAGTCGGCAACACCCTCGGACAGGTCTGCCGCGATCGCCAAATCCTGGCCCACTGGCCGCTGTTGAACGTCCCGAGTGAGCTGTGCGATCTGGAACATGAGTTTGCCGGTGTCGGCAAACGTTTGGGAATCGTCGACGACAAACTTCACCACAGAATTGAACGCTGGCTGATCGAGAGCATTGACCAGCTTGGAAAGTTTTCGAATCAGGGTCGATACCGAAGTTTGTTCGGACTGCTGCTTGCTCACATAGACACTGCCGCCATCACGGATGAGCGCTCCCCGCCCAGGGTCGACAACCTCGAGTGCCGTCGGCCCCAGCGCGCTGGCGGACGTGTAATTCACCGCCATGCCCTGACGCAACCGGATGTCGTCGTTCGCTCCGGTGAGCTCGATTTTCACATTTGTGCTTTGGTCGCGCACCGACACCGAGGACACCTTGCCCACCGTGAAGCCCCGATACTTCACCTCCGATCCGCTCTTCAATCCGTCACCAATCGCGTCGGTGGTAATCGTCACTGTCTTGTTGTCGTCATATTTTCCGTTCGCGTTGCCCACCAGAAGATAGGCGGCAACCACCACGACGACGAGAACCCCGATCCCACGCAGGGTCAAGTTCGTTCGTGACGGCGCGCGCCCTGACAGATCTTGAAATACAGCCACTTAAACTCCTAGCCCGAAATCCTGACGCCCGAATCGAAGCCCCACATCAGCAGGGTCAAGATCATGTCCTCCACGACGATGATGATGAGACTGCTGCGGATCGCTCGACCAGACGCGCGGCCGACGCCTTCTGCTCCACCGGTGGCGTAGTAGCCCTGGTAGCTGTGGACGATGACGACCGATACCACGAAAATTAGGACCTTGATGACTGAGAACACCAGATCCTGCGGTTTGAGGAACGCATTGAAATAGAAGTCGTAGGTGCCACCGGACTGACCGTGCATAAGGATGACGACCAGTTTGGCCGCGACGAAACTGAGTATCAGCGTCACGATGTAGAGGGGAATGATAGTGGTGATCGCTGCGACCACGCGCGTGCTGACGACGTACGGAATCGGCCGCACCGCCATCGACTCGAGTGCGTCGATCTCTTCGGCGATGCGCATAGAACCGATCTCCGCAGTGAGGCGACAGCCGGCCTGGGCTGCAAAGCCGATCGCGGCGATAATAGGTGCCAACTCCCGAGTGTTGGCGTATGACGAGATGAACCCGGTAAGAGACCCCATCCCCACCAGGTCCAGCGAGGCGTAACCCTGAATGCCGATAGATGCCCCCACAGCCATTCCGAGAATGACAAGCACGACCGCGGTACCCCCGCCGACCAGAACAGCGCCTCGTCCCCAAGCAAACTCATGTATGTACAAAAGCGTCTGTCGTCGATAGGTGGTCGCGACGTGACGAATTCCTGCGACGGTGTCGATGATGAACGTGGTGATGTGCCCGAGTTGTGCAGGGACTTCGGCGAGGGGCGTCACAGCACGCACGATCGGACGAGTGACAGAAGTGAACCGGGTGGATGGTATGGCGGTCACGTGTTCTCCGTCATCCGATGGTCTGCGGGACGAACATAATTGTCAGCTGGGTGATGACCACGTTGATGACGAAGCACGCCACCACCCCCAGGACCACGGTGGCGTTGACAGATTCGGCCACACCCTTCGGGCCGCCTTTCGTGGACAGACCCCGGTGACATGCGATCGCCACGACCACGAGACCGAACACCACTGACTTGATCAGTGCCACCACGATGTCCGCCGACGAGGCGAAGGATGCAAACGAGGAGACGTAACTTCCCGGCGTGATGCCCTGGACGTTGACGCTCAGGATGTAGCCGGCCACGAGACCGGTAAACACGATGAGCATGCACAACAGCGGAGCGACGATGAGAACCGCGACGAACCGCGGGGCGACGACTCGACGGGCCGGATTGAGTCCTAGCGTCTCCATGGCATCGATCTCTTCACGGACGGTGCGTGCGCCAAGGTCAGAGGCGATGGCCGACCCTGCCGCACCACCGAGCAGCAGCGCTGTCACGATCGGGGCCCCCTGCTGGATGATCCCGAGTCCACCAGCGGCGCCGGCGATGGACGTGGCCCCGACCTGCTGGGTCAGGCTTCCCACTTGCACCGAGACGATGACGCCGAACGGGATCGCCACCAGGATCGCCGGCAACGTCGTTACGGTGATGACGAACCAGGTCTGGGTGACAGCCTCCCGAAACGGAAATCGTCCGGTGACAATGTCATACACGGTCCACCGCAGTGCCTGACCGGCGAGCATGGTCGTGTTTCCGAAGGTCGCAAGACTATCCGTCGCACGACCAGTGACTCCCGTAGCGATACTGCTCTCCTTCATATGGCTGCACAGCCCTTCAATGATGTGCATCACAGTATCAGGTACTTCAAGTACTTCAATACATGATTCGGAGATTCCTGCCGGAGTTAGCCGCACTGGCGAGGCGACACCCGTCGTCGCACCACGATGGTCCTCGATGTCATCGAGATGGCGCGGTGGGCACTCACCCTGATCATTCCTATAACGAGCAGCACGCGGCGCCGACCACCTCTACACCCTCAACTGCGAAGAGCCAAAAACGTTCGGTTCCATCCGCTGCTGGTATTGGACCGCCCCGAGATCCGGCGGGGAAGCCCTGGCCGGGCCGCTCGATGCCTCCGAGAGCTTCGGCAAATGCGGCGACGGACGACTTCACCGATTCGCTGTCCGACGTTGACCCGACTTGTGAAAGACCGTTCCGGACTCGGACAACTCGGCGGCGACCTAACCTCGATCTTTCATCCGGTGCCTATCCCTGCCTGAGCGGTTCGGATTGATTGCGGCAGGGCTGATTTTGCGGTTCGGGTACGACAGGCTGGCCGGTTGCCGCCGGATCACGGCCGGGTTTCAC